>JBDHVM010000099.1:0-5535 GCA_039809725.1 Peptostreptococcus sp. | reverse complement strand
AGAATCTCACCAACATCATGACATATACTTCTTACATATGTACCTTTGCTACAATCCACTTCAAAACTCACATAAGGTATATCTATTTTTAAAACATTTATTTTGTTTATTTTTATTTTCCTTGATATTAATTTTATTTCAGATTCTCTTCCACTTCTAACTAAATCACACATTCTTTTTCCGTTTACTTTCAAAGCAGAGTACATTGGAGGAAATTGATCAATTTCTCCCACTTGACTTAATAGTGCTTCTAAAATCTTTTCATTAGAAATATTTTCTGTTGATTTTTCAAAAATAATTTCACCAGAAGAATCATAGGTATCTGTCTCTATCCCTAATTTCATCTCGCATATATATGTTTTTTCCTTGTTGAGAATCAAATCACTTAATGTTGTTGATCTCCCTACGCAAATTGGCAGTACACCAGTTGCATCTGGATCTAAAGTACCTGTATGTCCAACTTTTTTTTATCCCAAGAATTTTTCTAACTCTATAGACGACATCATGAGATGTCATCCCAGGATCTTTATTAATATTAAATACTCTATCCATCTACTCATCCTTTATTAACTCATTTGCACTCTTAAGCAGCATTTTTTTTGCTTCTTCTACGCTTACATCTTTTATTGTACACCCTGAGGCTCTAAGATGTCCACCACCATTGAAAATTTTTGCTAGTTTAGTACAGTCAAAATAATTCTTAGATCTTAAACTCACCTTAATTTCACCTGGTGTTTTTTCTTTTATAAATATTCCTAATTCTATGTTTTTGATGTCTCTAGTATAAGGAGTGATTGCATCTATATCACCATAGTCGACTCCATTTTTTTTCATCATTTCATTAGTTACAGTAATCACAGATATAATATTATCATAAACTTCAAGTGTCTTTAGTGCCTCTCCTAAAATTTTATAATAATTAAGAGAGTTATTTTGATATATCTGCTCAACTATTTCAGATTTTCTTGCACCTCTTTCAATCAGATCAGCTGCCATCAAAAAAGAACTGCTATTTGTATTTGAATACTGGAAGTTGCCTGTGTCTGTCATCAATCCAGTATATAGTGGCGTTGCAATGCTCTCATCTATGATCATTTCTTCATTTACACTTTCAAATCTCTTTATCACATTGTATACCAACTCACAAGTTGATGAACATAGGCTATCGATATAGCTCAAAAAACCATAGTCACCATTGGTTATGTGGTGATCTATACAGATTATCCCCTTACTTGCCTTTAGTACTTCCTCGCTTGCACAAATTCTAGAATAATCCCCTGCATCAAGGGCTATTACAGTATATTCTTTCATATTAAAATTTTCTGATTTTTCTACAATTGAATCATCGTGTAAAAACATCAAATTACTTGGATATTCATCATCCATTATATACCTTGCATTTTTTCCAATTTTTTTTAAAAAAAACAGTACAGCTAGTGATGAACCTATATTATCTCCATCTGGATTTACATGTGATGTTACTAAAAAATTATTGTTATTTATTATATAATTTAAAATATTATCTATTTGTTCTATACTTTTTTTCATAATGTTCACCTCATTTTAATTACTCTATCCACTTATTTTATCACTTTTTAAAAAAATAATCGAGTAAAAAAGATATCGCTCGGTTAAAACAAAATCAGAGCAGAAACCCTTTAGTGATTTCTACCCTGAAAAATAGTATTTTAGTCATTTTTATTGACATTTTTTATCAGTTCATCCATATACATTCCTCTTTCAATCGAATCATCGATTTTAAAAACTATTTCAGGTATATATCTTAACTTGATTTCTTTGCCAACTTCTCTTCTTATAAAACCTCTTGCACTATTTAGACCCTCTAATGACTCCTCTTTATTTCCACCTAATGTACTAATATATACGAAAGCATACCTTAAATCATTAGTCACTTCAACATCTGTAACACTGATCATAGACGTTATTCTAGGATCTTTTATCCCATTTATCAGCATTGAGCTGACAACTTTTTTAATTTCTTCGCTTATTCTTCTTATTCTATTTGAAGCCATTTTGCACCTCTTTTCCAAGACATAAATTAATCTAAAGTTCTCTCGATCTCTTTGACAATATATGCCTCTACAACGTCACCTTCTTTGATATCATTGTAGTTTACAAAGCTAAGACCACACTCATAGCCCTGTGCAACTTCTTTAACATCATCTTTGAATCTTTTTAATGCTGCTAATTCACCTACATGAATTATTATACCATCTCTAACAATTCTAACCTTGCTATTTCTAAATATCTTACCAGAAGTAACGTAACACCCTGCAACAGTACCTATTCCAGAAATTTTATAAATTTCTCTTATTTCAACTTTTCCAGTATCTTCATCGACATACTCAGGATCTAACATACCGCTCATAGCAGCTTTGATATCTTCAATAGCCTTATATATTATTGTGTAAGTTCTAATATCAACAGATTCTTTTTCTGCTACCTGTTCAGACCCAGAAACTGGTCTTACGTTAAATCCTATTATTATCGCATTTGAAGCGGATGCAAGAAGAACGTCTGATTCAGTAATTGCACCAACACCTCCGTGAATAACCTTTATCTGAACTTCTTCGTTTGAAAGTTTTTCCAAACTCTGTTTTACTGCTTGAACAGATCCCTGAACGTCTGCTTTAATAACTATATTAAGCTCTTTAACCTTTCCTTCACTCATTTGAGCAAATAGGTCATCAAGAGAAATTTTTGAGGAAGCTTTTAGCATCTCTTCTCTTTGTAGAGCCTGTCTCTTCTCTGCTATAACCCTTGCAGTTTTGTCATTTGGAACTTCTACAAACTGATCTCCACCTGAAGGTACAGATGAAAGTCCAAGTATCTCTACAGCCGTAGACGGACCTGCCTGCTTAACTCTTTTTCCTTTATAGTTAATCATAGCTCTTACTTTTCCACTTGCTACACCAGCGACTATTGGATCTCCGACTCTTAGTGTACCACCTTGAACAAGTACTGTAGCAACTGGACCTCTTCCCTTATCAAGTTCTGCCTCTATTACTGTTCCAACTGCTCTTTTGTTTGGATTTGCTTTTAACTCTTCAACTTCAGCAACTAAAATTACCATTTCAAGTAGATTTTCTATGTTTAATCTCTTCTTAGCCGATACTTCAACTGAGATAACTTCTCCACCCCAGTCTTCAACTAATAGACCTTGATCAGCCAATTCTTGTTTTACTTTATCAGGATTTGCACCTGGTTTATCAATTTTGTTTATCGCTATAATAATAGGAACATTTGCTGCCTTAGCATGGTTAATCGCTTCAACAGTCTGAGGCATTATTCCATCATCTGCTGCAACAACAAGTATTGCAATATCCGTAACCTGCGCTCCTCTTGCTCTCATAGATGTAAATGCTTCGTGACCAGGTGTATCTAAGAAAACTATTTTTTGTCCATTTATTTTAACTTCAGATGCTCCTATGTGCTGAGTGATTCCACCAGCTTCTCCAGATATTACATCAGTATCTCTAATCGCATCAAGAAGCGATGTTTTACCATGGTCAACGTGTCCCATTACAGTTACTACTGCAGGTCTTGGTATTAAATCTTTATCTTCATCATCTTCAATATCCATCAATGCTTCGATTTCAAGCTCTTCTACTTCAGAAGCTTCACTCTTTATCAAAGTAAATCCTAAATCATTACATACCAAAGCCGCAATATCAAAACTTATTTCTTGGTTGATTGTTGCCATAGTACCCATCTTCATAAGCTTCATAATTATCTCTGAAGCAGGTCTGTCAGTTTTTGTAGCTAAATCTTGAACTGTAATTTTGTTATCAACTTCTATTACATTTCCACGTTCTTCTCTTATTTCCTCGTTTAACATCTCTATTAAAAGTTGTACATTTTCACCTTCAATATGATTATCTTCTGTTATTGCTATACCAAAGTCATTAATTTTACTCATAAGTTCTTTTTCACTCATGTTATAATCTTCGGCTATATTTTTTATGCTCGTTTTCGACATAAAAACCACCTCCTAAATCTGCCCTACTTATTGTTTTCATCGTTGTAAATCTTCAAGATCTCCTTAGATATATTCTCATCTTTTAATCCCAATACAGCCCTCGGGCTCTTACCTATTGTTCTACCAAGTTCATCTTTGTTGCCAAACTCAATAAAATCAATGTTTCTATAGCTGCATTTGTCTGAAAATAGTTTTTTTGTATTATTTGATGCATCTTCTGCAATGATTACCAAATTAACTCTATTTTTTTTTACTTCTCTAATAGTTGTATCTTCACCTGAGATAAGTCTTCCAGATCTCATTGTAAGACCCAACCAAGAGTAAATTTTTTTTAAATCTGCCATACTCTTCACCGTTATTTATCTAATTTTTCTAACTGCTCAATCAAATGATTGTAGACAGAATCTTCTACATCCATCTTAAAAGCTCTATTTAGTGCCTTACTTTTGATTGCTTTTTTTAAACAGTCCTCGTTATGACAAACATAAGCGCCTCTACCGTTCGCTTTACCAGTAGGATCTAAAAAAACTTGATTCTCTTTGTTTTTTACAATTCTTATCAATCCTTTTTTTGAATCCCTCTCTTGACAAGCTATACATTTCCTTTGAGGTACCTTTTTCGTTTTTTGCATAACAACACCTCCGCCGAATAAATGTTATTAGTAATAATATTATATATAACCTTTAATAACTATTTTAGTATATTTTTTGTACTCTTCAAAACTATACCTCTTTATGTTCAAGATTATATTATTTCTCTGTTACCTCTTCTGAAACTTCATTACCTTCAGACTCTATTTCAATATCATCGATTTCAATTTCATCAATTTCAATATTATCTTCTTCTAACAACATTTTGCTATTTTCTATTTCTTCTAAAAGAATTCTTTCATCTTCTTGAGAAAAATCTGATTCAGGTTTTATATCAATTTTCCAGTTAGTCAGTCTAGCTGCTAGTCTAGCATTTTGACCTTCCTTACCTATAGCAAGAGATAATTGATAATCTGGAACTATAACTACTGCAGATTTCTCTTTTTCATTGATAAATACCTTTGTTACTTTTGATGGACTAAGTGATGCTTCAACAAACTCCGCAATATCGTCACTATATTTTACAATATCAATTTTTTCATCTCCAAGCTCATCTACAATATTTCTAACTCTTGAACCTTGAGTGCCTACGCAAGCTCCTATTGGGTCAATCTTGCTATCTATTGATTTAACTGCCATCTTAGTTCTTGATCCAGCTTCTCTTGACATAGACTTAATCTGAACTATACCATCTTGTATTTCAGGAACTTCCATCTCAAAAAGTCTTTTAACAAGTCCAGTATGACTTCTAGAAACTACAATCTGAGGATTCTTATTAGTTCTATTTACTTCAACAACATAAAACTTCATCGTCTTCCCTATCTTGTATACTTCTCTTGGGATCTGTTCACTCTGAAGTAAAACTCCTTCCCCTTTGCCTATCTGTACAAATACTATCTGTTTTCCGTCCCTAACCGAAACTCTAGATATCTCCCCAGTAACAAG
>JBDHVM010000098.1:0-5567 GCA_039809725.1 Peptostreptococcus sp. | reverse complement strand
TTCAAAAAATAGTTCTGAAAACAATGTTGAAAAAACAGTTGAAAACAAGGATGCTAGTAAGGACAAGAATGTAGTAAAGGTTGACAAAAAGAAAGAAGAAAAAAGTAGCTCTAAAAAAGCTATAATCATATATTACACATATGATATTAATACTGAAGCATTAAACGAAAATAAAACGTATGCTGATGAGGTAAGTGTCGGTAATGTAATAAAAGAATTGGTAAATAATAAAGTTTTACAATCTGGAACTGCAGTAAACACTGCTAAGGTTACAAATATAAATGGAGTTCGAACATTAGTAGTAGATGTTAATTCAAAATTTGTAAATTTCAATCAAGGTTCAAGTGCAGAAATGCTTTCTCTTAGAAGCTTTGCTAACAGTTTGATAAAAACATTCCATGTAAGTCAGGTAAAACTAACAGTCGATGGGGCAAACTACTCAGGCGGACACATTGCATTAAAAGATGGTCAATACTTAAAATTTAAATAGCCTATTAAAATGAAAGGAGTACTTTAAATGATATACTTAGACAATGCTGCCACAACTTTTCCAAAGCCAGAGTCCGTCTACAAGAAAATAGATGACTGTATGAGAAATTACTGTGCAAATCCTGGTAGATCTGGTCATAAAATGGCTATTGAGTCAGCAATGATTGTAGAAGATACGAGAGATTTAATAGCAAGACTCTTTAATATTAAAAATCCTATGGATGTCGTTTATACCTTCAATGCAACAGATTCCTTAAACCTAGCTATAAAAGGTTTTTTAAAGAGTGGGGATCATGTTGTGACAACTACAATGGAGCATAACTCTGTTTTAAGGCCTATAAAAGAGTTAGAAAACTTCGGTGTAGAACACACTTTTGTTGAAGCTGATAAATATGGTTATGTAAATCCCGAAGATATAGAGTCAGCAATAAAGGATAACACCAAACTTATCGTCACTACACACGCATCAAATGTGGTCGGTACACTTATTGATATAGAGAATATAGGAAAAATTGCAAAAAAACATTCCATAACGTATTTAGTTGATGCCTCACAATCAGCAGGTATATACGAAATAGATGTTGAGCGTTTTAACATTGATATGTTGGCTATGCCTGGACATAAGGGCTTATTAGGTCCAAAGGGTACAGGTATACTATATGTAAATGGAAAGATTAAGTTAAAATGTCAAAGAGAGGGAGGAACAGGAAGCAAGTCAGAAGATATTGTTCAGCCAGATCTTTATCCAGATAAATATGAATCTGGAACACATAACACCCCAGGTATAGCTGGTCTTGGTGCTGGAGTTAGTTTTATTTTAGATACTGGTATAGATAAAATAAGATCACATGAAGAAAAATTGTCCCAAAAACTATTGGATGGATTTTCTAAAATACCAAATGTTACAATATACGGCCCGATGGATGCCACAAAAAGAGCTGCCGTAATAACAATAAATATTGACAATGTGGACTCTGGAGAAGTCACTTTTAGGTTGGATCACGAATTTGATATCGCCACTAGATCAGGTATTCACTGTGCCCCTTTGGCACATAAAACACTAGGTACTATCAAGCAAGGTGCAGTTAGATTTAGCTTAGGATACTTTAACACTGAGGAAGATGTATTAGAAGCAATTGAAGCAGTTAGCAAAATAGCGACAAGCTAATAATAGATAGTGAAATTATAGCATTGATGGAAAACAAACTAACGAGAAATCAAAAAGTTTGAATCCATTGATGCTATTTTTTTTATATATAACTCGGCGAAGATGTCCAACTCCTCTAAACAAAGTGTAGGTGGCGGGTACATTTTGGATCTTCAGGCGGTGAGCAAATCTCGCATCGTTGAAACGCTTATGTCGAATTTTTAGCTAAAGCTAAAAATTCCTTGAGATTTGTCTTGTTATAAAAATTATCATATTTTTCTAAAATCTACAAATATTAATAGTTAAGCAAAAACTATATTATAAGTAATATAATATAGTTTTTGTCAAAAAAACGCTTTTATATATTGATATTCTATACATTATGAATATCACACTCTTTTTATATATTTTTTAAATTTTAAAAGCCTATATATCAGTATTTACAACGTTTTATTAAAATAATAAAGTATTAACAAGTATTATTATAATTTACTAAGGTTCTTTTTCACATTAATTTCTAAAACTATACATACATTTTTCATATTCATATTTTATAATCACTTATGTTGTGATTTATTCATTTTATAAAATTATATTAATCTAGGATGAATTGAAATGAAAAACAATTCTAAATGTTTGGAGAAAAATCTTGGATTCTTTTCAGCTCTTACACTTGTTGTGGGACTTGTAATTGGATCTGGAGTATTTTTTAAACCTCATGCAATTTATACTATTACAGGTGGTGCACCGGGAATAGGTTTACTTATTTGGCTTTTAGGTGGAATACTATCCATACTTGGAGCCTTGACAACAGCTGAAGTTTCAGCAGCGATACCAAAAACCGGAGGAATGGTTGAGTGGGTTAGAGCTGGATTTGGCGATACTATGGCATTTTTAGTTGGATGGTGTCAAACAATAGTATTTTTCCCTGCAACAATAGCAGCACTTGCCGTTATTTTTGCACAGACAGCAATTATTATGTTAGGCTGGGGTAGTGAAACAGCGATGCCTTTAGCCGTAGTTACAATTATTTTCTTAGCAGTAATGAATTCTATTTCGGTAAAACTTGGTAACGGTGTTCAGGTTGTAGCGGGAGTGGTAAAATTAATACCGCTTGCAATCATAATCGTAGTTGGTTTAGTACACGGCCCATCAGTTGGAAATGGCATTGCGAATTTACATCCATTTACTAGTCCAGGAACTAGCATGACAAGTGTTTTAGCAGGAGGTATATTGGCAACACTATTTGCTTATCAAGGTTGGATTGACGGTGGTTCAATCGCAGGAGAGATGAAAAATCCTGGGAAAGATTTACCAAGAGCACTAATAGGTGGTCTTTTGGTAATAATATTGGTATATCTTGCTATAAATGTTGCTTATCTATTTGTATTACCAGCAGATGTTTTGATGAAATCTGATGCTCCTGCTGCTGCAGTTGCAAATGCGCTATTTGGTAAATTAGGTGGTACATTTATTACAGTTGGTATATTAATATCTGTATTCGGTTGTTGTGGAGCCAACCTTTTCTCTGCATCAAGACAGCCTTATGCACTAGCTCAAACAAATGCACTTCCATTTTCAAATATATTTGGTTCAACTACTAAGAATGGAACACCTGCTGCTTCAACTATGCTAGTAACAGTGATATCATGTTTATTTGCACTTTCAGGACAGTTTGACTTCCTTACAAATATTGCAGTTACTACTATTTGGATATTCTACATAATGACATTTGCTACAGTAATAATACTTAGAAAAAAAGATCCAAGTTTAGTTAGACCTTACAAGGTTCCATTTTACCCAATAATACCAATACTTGCTATGGCTGGTGGATTGTTTGTTGTTTTAAATCAGATGATTACAAATCCTGGACAAGCATTTATAGGAATAGGAGTAACGCTTCTTGGACTTCCAGTATTTCTATATAGAAAAAATAAAATCACTAAATTAGAAGATTAATTTTTCAAAATAAGCACTTTAATAATCACTTTAGATACATTAAATAAATTTAAGAGTTGATTGTTTATCTCACACTTACGTAAAGTAGGCAGTGAATAATAACAATCAACTCTTTTTAATTATAACAAGACAAATCTTAAGGAATTTTTATCTTTAGCTAAAAATTCGACATAAGCGTTTCAACGATGCAAGATTTGTTCACCGCCTAAAGATAGTTTGTTTATGATAGTATACTTTCAATAAGTCTGATTACAAATCTCTAATATCAATTTATATAAATCTTCAAAACTATTAACTTCATAATCTGAAGATATATGTCCATCAGAATAATATCCTCTTCGGTTTATCCAAATAGTTTTCATTTTGGCACTTTTTGCTCCAATTATATCATTTTCAAAGGAATCACCTATATAGAAAATATCTACATTCTTATTATATATACTTTGAGTGATTGAATTTAATATTTTTTCTTTTGCAAGATTAAATATCCTTACATCAGGCTTATAAAATCCTACATCCTCTGAAACCACAATATTTTCAAATGAAATATACTTATCAACTCCCAAATATCCAACTTTTTGAAACTGTTCTCTGTGTGGTCCGTTTGTTATTATACCCATAGGAAGATTCTTTTCTTTTAAAAATTCAAGTGTCTTCCTTACATCTTTATCAAGTTCTATATGCTTTTTACCCTCCATATATTCAAGCTGAAATCTAATGGCATCTGAATCTTCAATATCTATTCCATGATCTTTAAAAGCCATCTTAGCCCTATATATACACAGCTCTTCCATCGATATTTCACCTATTAGTGCCTTATCATATATTTTATTATTATACTTTCTAAAATCCAAAAAAATATTATATATATCCTCATGTAAAAAACCAAACATACTTTTAAATGCTATCTCAAATGGCTGCCTAAGGTCATATAAGGTATCGTCAATATCAAAAATAAAGATTTTCATATACTCACTCCTCACTGTATTTTAAGAAGCCTACTTTTTATCAAACATTATTATTGATATCTAGATAGGCTTCATTTTTATTCTTTATTGAATTATAACATTGAATTAAAACAAGATAAATCTCAAGGAATTTTTAGCTTTAGCTAAAAATCTACACAAGCTTTTCAACGAGTTATAACGAGTTGATGAGCATATTGTCAATTAGTCTTGTTTTTCCAATATATACAGCCATTGCTATTAATGTGTTGTTTTTGACTTTATCTATTTTTTCAAAATCCTCAAAATCAAGTATCTCAACATAGTCTATTTTTGCAAGTTTTTCTTTCTCTATAAAAGAAATTATTGCGTCCTTAACTTTTTCAACTCTAATTTCTCCTGATCTTATTAAACTTTCACCTTCTAAAATACTTTTTCTTAGTACTGTCGCAGCTAATCTTTCTTCTTTGGATAGATATGTGTTTCTTGAACTTTTTGCCAACCCATCTTCTTCTCTAATTATTGGACATCCAACTATATCAACTCCAAGATTTAAATCTGATACAAGCCTTTTTACTATCGCTAACTGCTGAATATCTTTTTCTCCAAAATATGCTCTCTTTGGTGAAATAATAGAAAAGAACTTAGTTAAAACAGTACAGACACCTCTAAAATGACCCGGTCTACTTACACCACATAATACATCAGTCATTTTTTTATCTGGAACCACAAAAGTAGAAAAACCATTTGGATACATCTCTTCTGCATCTGGATGGAATATATAGTCAACACCCAGTGACTCACATAACTTTGAGTCATTTTCAAGGTCTCTTGGATAATTATCATAGTCTTCATCTGGACCAAACTGAGTAGGGTTTACAAATATACTTACAACAACGAAGTCATTTTCTTTTCTAGCCTTCTCAATTAAACTTTTATGTCCTTCATGAAGATATCCCATTGTAGGCACCATTCCCAAAGATTTTCCTGATTTATTAATATCTACTGCTATCATATTTATTGTTTTA
>JBDHVM010000097.1:0-5626 GCA_039809725.1 Peptostreptococcus sp. | reverse complement strand
ATACTCAAAATAATTATTTATATAATTATTTATTCTATTATCTATATATTTCTTTGTGTTATTATTGTTTGATTTATTTATTATTTATGCCACTGTGACAGCTTTTCAAATAAAACTTTTTCACTAGATTGAAAAGCCTTTATACTCGCTTCTTTTTCGCCACCTATAGCAATAGTTCCTGCATCATTAGAAAGATAACCGTGTAGTCCAAAAATATGGCCTGCATCCTTGTAAATGTGTAGATCTACTTTATTTGGGTTTTCTTCCTTAAGCATTGTTGCCATTTCCGCACTCTGCCACATCATATCATCGTCACCCGCAAACAACAAAATATTAGCAGTATAATTTTTTATATTGATATACGCCTTCTTTTTATCATCCTCTTTTGAGTTTTTGAATATTCCTTCATAAACTTTTTTATACACTATTGGTTCTTTGAAAAGCATCGATTTAAACAAGCCAAATCCTGCTGACATTCCAGAATCCTTAAATTTCAAATATGGTAACTCTTTTCCATCATAAGTCCATGAAGAACCTTCACAACTATTGTCAAGGCCTTGTGTAACATAACTAGCTGGAGCAAATAAAATTAAATTATTGATTTCTGGATATTTACCAGCAAGCAATAGTGCGTATTCAGCGCCCTTTGAACCTCCTAAAATAGTCAGTGGCTTTGGATTTTTACTGTTATTATTTACATAATCCAATGTTTGCTTAAAACTGTCAAGTGGCACTTTTAACAGAGACTTCTTTTGATCTGTCATACCAAAAAAGAATAATGCGTATGTTTCATACCCTTGTTTTGCAATCTCAACTGCTTGTTTGTAGTTCGGAGACCCTTCAGAACCTCCATATGTAATTACTACGCCTGGATGTTTAATATTATCAGGTATTAAATGTATTCCATTTACACTTTTATCCTTTACGACTTTAACCTGCATTCCATCTATTTTCTTATCGTAGTTCTTTATATCTGTAACATTGCTAATTGGATTTTTTTCACGATACATTGAGTATTTTTTTGTATTAATTTTCCCCATTATTGTAACTAAAGCTACAAAAAATAATACTACTAACAAAATTACCAATACTACCCTTTTTAGTGTTTTCATAAAAACCTCCTTCAGACTAATTTCATTATCTTACCTTATTGATTTCTTTAGGATTAACATGAACCATACAGTGCTTGCAATCTTTGAATTCTTTTTCAACATCATCGTGCACTTTTTCTGATATTGAGTGTGCTTCCCTTAAACTCAAAGTTTCATCCACCGAAATTTCAATGTCAACAAACATCTTAGATCCAAATTCTCTAGTTCTTATTACATCAAGATTCTCCACACCTGATACACTTGTTACGACTCTTCTTATTTTTTCTTCTACTTCTTCACTACATCTTTTGTCCATTATTTTATCTAATCCATCTTTAAAAATATCATACCCTACTTTGATTATCAATAAACAAATGATTACACTTGCAATAGGGTCAAAAATAGGATATCCCATTCTTGCAAATAAAATACCGATTAAAGCTCCTACTGAAGATATCGCATCTGATCTATGGTGCCATGCATCTGCCAAAAATGCCTGTGAATTTAACTTTTTCGCATAATATCTCGTATACCAAAACATGGCTTCTTTTATCAATATAGAGACTATCGCCGCTAGAACAGCCATTACTCCTGGAATTTCAAGCTTTGTGTTTCCAGAGTTTATTATTTTCTCTATTCCTGAATAACCTATTCCAATACCTACTACTACCAATATTAATGCTAGTAGTATCGAAGCAATGCTCTCAATCCTATCATGTCCATATGGATGTTCATGGTCTGGATCCTTTTTTGACATTTTAACACCCACATATGCCACAATAGTTGTAAATACATCAGACAATGAATGTATCGAATCAGATACCATTGCACCTGAGTGCGCTAGTATTCCTACAAAAAATTTAAACACTGTAAGCACGACATTCCCAAATATACTAGCTGCAGTCATTTTATTTATCATACTATTTTCTTCTCGTTTTGTATTTTCAAAAGCTTGTTCACTCATAAAAATCACTCCCTCTTCCTTCTTTATTGAGACAAGTACATACTCCTTATTTACTCACTTTAGATAATTTTGTTTTAATAACGTATATATTTGTAATTTGTCATTTATTTTTCTAATTTTATCCCCATGATCTATATTTAATATACTAGTCTATTCTCAATTGATTGTCAAGAGAAAATTATCTTTCTATTGCCCATTAGTAGTTCAATTTTTTCTAAAAAAATGTTGACGTGTAATATCATTAAATCACCGTCAACACTTTATTTTTAACATATAATACGTCGCTTTAGCTTAACACTCCAAATTTATCTAGCGCAAAAGTTATTCCACCACTATCCACATCCAATGTTACAAAATCTGCAGATTCTTTTACATCTCCTCCAGCATTTCCCATTGCAACACCTAAATGCACATACTTCAACATCTCTATATCGTTTCCACCATCTCCAAAAGCCATACTTTCCTCTTTAGTTAAACCAAAGTAATCAAGTATTTTTTCAATTCCAATATCTTTTCCACCTTTAACATTTATTATATCGGCAAAAACTTCATTCCATCTGACAGAGTCGCACTTTGGAGAATGTTTTAAAAAACTTTCTTCCTCTTCTGGTGTGATAAATGCACACATTTGATATATATCTTCTACAAATACCCTATTTATATCACCTATAGGAACATTTTCTGCTGTACTTCCTAAAATCCCTTCCAATGTTTCAACTCTTTCATTTTTAAAATTGATATATGTTCGGTCTATTTCAGAAAACTCACACGATATATTTTTTTCCTCAAGATATGGAACCAGTTTTTTGAATGTTTCTTTAGGTATTGTCATTTTATGAATTACTTCATTTTCAACAATACAATACTGCCCATTGAATGTAACATATCCATCAAACTCAAAATCCACTATCTTTTTTAACATACCCAATGCTCCTGGAGATCTTCCCGTTGCTAAAAATAGCTTAATTCCCTTCTTTCTCAATTTTTCCAATGACTCTCTAGTATCTTTAGGCATTTTATGTGTTTTAAAACTTATTAAAGTCCCATCAACATCAAAAAAAATAGCTTTTATCATTCATTCACTCCTTATTTTATTTATCAACCCAATAGCTAACCGTCTTAGAATTAACTTTAAACAGGCCAATACCTTCCTCGTTTATTATTGTATTACAACTCTTGCCGCTTATATCGACAAATTCCTTTCCGATTTTATCAACGCCTACATTTATTAAAACTTCCCTTTCCGATCCTGTCGAAATCAATAAAATCAACTTTTGGGGATGTTCCTCATCTCCATGTCTAATCCATCCGATTAATTTTTCATCGAAGAATATATTCTCTTGATCTCCCCATGCATAGTTTATTCTCGCTTCTAACAAGTCTTTTATTTCTTTCTTAATCCCTCTGTATTCGTTATCACCATATATGCCTTCATAGTCTCCCCAAAAAACACAAGGATATCCATTTTTATTTAATAATATCAGCGAATAAGCGATCTCTTTAAACCATGCCTCAACCCAGCTTGATAAAGAGGAACTTATATATGTATCATGGTTGTCTACAAATGTAACAGCTTGTTCAGGATGTTCTGATACCAAGGTAGAGTCAAATATTTTTCTCATATCATAAGAGTCATTTTTAGATGCTTCGTAAAAATTAAAATGTAGTTTAACATCAAAAAGATCAATTTCATAATTCGTTTCATCGAGATATGAGTTTATTACACCATCTTCACCTTTCCAATATTCACCGACAAAGAAAAAATCAGGATGTTTTTCTTTTATATATTTTGTCAAACCTCTTATAAACTCTACTGAAATATGCTTCAGTGCATCGTATCTAAACCCATCATAACCCATTTCATCAATCATAAAGTCTGAGACTTTCTTTATTTCTTCCACTACTTCAGGATGACAGTGATCAATATCCGAATACATCAAGTAGTCAAAGTTACCATACTCTGAGTCAGTGTCCATATTCCAATATTTATTTTCTCCAAGTATTCTAAATATACCTTTTCTGCCTGTGTTCTCATCGTAATCCACACCATTAAAATGATAGTGATGCCATTTAAACGCAGAGTATTTATTATCCCTTGCAGCAAAATCAAATCCTGTCCAACCTCTGATTTCTTCCACAGGCCCAACTTCTATCATTCTATTATTAGAATCCACCTCTACAGCATTAAAAATCTCTGTGAAATCAGCTCCACCTTTATGATTAAATACCATATCGGCATAAACCTCAATACCATTTTTTTTAAGTTCATCAATACACGATTTTAGCTCTGATTTTGTTTCGTATTTCGTCCTAACGCTACCCTTTTGATCAAACTCTCCCAAATCCCAAAAGTCATAGATTCCGTAACCTACATCATATACACTTGTCCCTTTTGAAGCTGGTGGCATCCACACACTCGTTATCCCAATCTCGAAAAGTTCTTTAGAAATGTTACCCAGATTTTTATAAAAACAACCATCTGATGGTAAATTCCACTCAAAAACTTGCATCATAACTCCATTTTTCATCTTATACCTCAATCTAATATCTACAAACTAATAACTAAAAAAACTTATCTCCTTCTAGTTCCAAAAATACCTCTCGTTATTTCTCTTCCAAGTTCTCGTCCTACAGTGGACATCATATTCTTCGTAAATCTATCCAGTCCTGAATCAGTTCTTCTACTTGATCCTCTTGAACTTCCACTCACAGAGGATAAAAGAGCTCCAAATATTCCCCCAGAACTTCCAGATTGCCCTTCTTCATCAGATGATGACCTTCCCCTTTGAGTTGCCTCATCACCCTGTGATTCTTGAGCCTGAATTTTTTGTTGCATTATAGCCTCATATGCAGAAAAATTATCTACAGCTACTGCATATTTTTGATTTAACTGTGAATTATTTATTGCAAATTGAATATCACTTATGTTAGCTACTCCCATTTGACTTCTAGGAGGAGCTACCATTATCTTTCTTGCAAATGTAGGTATTCCCTTTTCATCAAGAGTCGAAACAATTGCCTCACCAACCCCCAAATTCTTTATCTCTTCTTCAACATCTATACTTCCATCACTTCTCAAAGTTTCAGCAATGTATTTTATTGACTTAAGTTCTTTTGGACTAAATGCTCTTAAACCATGCTGTACTCTAGTTCCCAACTGACTTGACACGCTATCTGGTATATCTGTAGGATTTTGTGTTATGAAAAACACACCCACACCTTTTGAGCGGATCAGGCGCACGACCTGTTCGACTTTTTGCAGCAGCGCCGGCGGCGCGTCGTTGAACAGCAGATGCGCCTCGTCGAAAAAGAACACCAGCTTCGGCTTGTCCAAGTCACCCGCTTCAGGCAACTGCTCGAACAATTCGGCCAGCAACCACAACAAAAAACTGGCATAAAGACGGGGCGAATTCATCAGCTTGTCGGCCGCGAACACGTTGATCATGCCGCGCCCGCGCATGGCGCCGGAGCCAGTTTGCATGAGGTCGTCAATATTCAACATCGGCTCGCCGAAGAACTTGTTGCCGCCTTGTTCTTCGAGCGTTAATAAACCCCGCTGAATGGCGCCGAT
>JBDHVM010000096.1:0-5626 GCA_039809725.1 Peptostreptococcus sp. | reverse complement strand
TAAACACCCATTATATAAATCATAAAGAATGTTATCAAAGCCCATGGTACAGTTGTATCTAAGTCAGTAGTAGGGGATCTAAAACCAAATAGCGGGATTATATTTGAACATATGAAAAATAAAAATAATGTTCCAATATATGAAATTATACTCGGTATTCTATTTACAAATGTAGTTCCCATAGTTTCTACAACCAATTTTCTTAACGATCCAACCCCTAGCTCAAGAATAATCTGTCTTTTGCTAGTTGGTATTTTCTTTAAACCTCTGGTCAGTATCAATGACATTACGATCAAAAATGCCATTATTATCCACTGAACTACGATTGTCTCGCTTATTCTTAGGTTCCCAATGCTTAAGATGTATTTTGCTTGATACATATACCATTCCTCCTTCCCCTAATTTTTCTTTTTTAATAACAATTGCTGTACTTTAATTACAATACTTGTACTGATAAGACCAAATGCTACTGTATACACATTTATACTCTTATTTAATGCTGCAAATGCAAGTATTGCCGCATATAATGCAAGTCTTATAGAATATCCAAATGTAGCGGCCAATGTGGCTTTTGCTTTGTTTTTACCTACTACAGTTTCAATATTTTTAGCTAGCATAATCAATGCCACTATCGATATACCACTACCTACTATCAAGCCACCAACAGTTGCTAGAGTGGCTTTTTGTATCACAAATAAAATTGCAATACCTACTATGTCGTAGATAAGTATACCTTTACTTATCTGTTTTATATTGTCTACAAGTTGTTTATCCAAGGCATCACTTCCTTTTCTTGAAATATCTTCTTAAAGTTTTGTATATACTGACAAAAGCGCTCAGAATTCCGATAACAATAAGTATTAGTGAAAATACTGGTGTTGTGCCATTTTTTTTATCCAACATCAGTCCAACATACCCACATCCAAACACACATACTATTACCGTAACGCCAAGCTGAGTTATTAACGAAAATGACTTCATAGCTTCTACCCATACACTTTTTTTTGGCAAAATCATCACCACCAAACAAATAAACTTGCTAAACACTATATCACTGGCTAAATTAGATCTATTCCTTTAGCCAATGTATATTGTATCACTTTGAAATTAAATATTCTACATTTTGTTTATAAAAACATAAAACTTCATAACACTGATATACTTATTTCATATTAGCACATATTTCTTCAAATTAAATTTCAATAACACGTTTTTAACAGCTATTATTTATAGTAACAAATGATTATTTTATATAAACTATTCACTCTTAACCGTGTTCTAAAAAAAGCTAAAATAATGAGGCTGCACGATAATCACATCATACAACCTCAACAACCCAATTTATTTTGTTCCGAACAATCTATCTCCTGCATCACCTAAACCGGGCACGATATATTTGTGATCATTTAGTTTTTCATCAACTGCTGCAACATATATATCTACATCAGGATGTTTGCTATGAACTTCCTCTATACCCTCGGGAGCAGCTACTAAGTTTATCATTCTAATATTTTTTGCTCCTTTTTCTCTTAACAGTTCTATTGCTGCAGTAGCAGAACCACCTGTTGCAAGCATCGGATCAACAATAAATACTTCTCTCTCTCCAATATCCTGTGGTAGTTTACAATAATACTCTACAGGCATACATGTTTCAGGATCTCTATAAAGACCAATATGTCCCACTTTTGCGGCAGGAATCAAGCTAATAAATCCATCAACCATACCTATACCAGCTCTTAAAATTGGAATTATTGCCAATTTCTTACCTGTTAATACCTTTGCTGTAGTTTTTTCTACTGGTGTTTCTATTTCAATATCGCAAAGTGGCAAATTTTTTGTCACTTCATATCCCATCAACATAGTTATTTCTGTCAATAACTCTCTAAAATCTTTTGATCCTGTCTCTTTTTTTCTCATTAGAGTCAACTTATGTTGAATCAATGGATGGTCTGTTATTATTACGTTTTTCATACTTGCCTCCTAAAATTTATATTACATTTTAATATTGCTTATTCTTTAATATTACTTATTTTTTAATATTACTTATTTTTTAATATTACTTATTTTTTAATATTACTTATTCTTTAATATTACTGTATTTATTTTTCTAATGCACATATTTTATCAACTCTAGTTTGGTGCCTTCCACCTTCAAAAGTGGTATTTAGATAAGAGTCTACTATATCTAAGGCAAGCCCAATTCCTGTGACCCTTTCACCAAGAGCTATCATATTTGCATTGTTATGTGCCTTTGTCATTCTAGCTGAAAAAGTATCTCCTACTGTAGCACACCTAATTCCTTTTACCTTGTTCGCAGCTATACCTATACCAATACCTGTACCACATACCAAAATACCACATTCAGATTCACCATTTACAACACTGTCTGCAGCTTTTTTTGCGTACTCAGGATAATCTACTGAGTCAGATGAATTAGTTCCAAAATCAATCACTTCATAATTATTTTTTTCAAGATGCCTTTTTATAGCTTCTTTTAATGTTACTCCACCATGATCACATGCTATTGCAATTTTCATGTTTACGCCTCCTTCAAAGTGTAAATTATTTCATATATAAGTATATCATATCCACAATAAAATTAATCAACTTTTATCATTTTATACCCTGCAGATTTTTTCAATCTATTCATTATTGCCACTCCGACTCCTTTTTCATCAAAAACCTCGGAATAAGCAATATCTATGCCGTTATTATCTAGTTCTATTAGTGCATCAAAAAGATTCTTTGCAACGTCTTTAAAGTTTTCCCCCAAAGAAAAAACCTTGCATTTATATAGATTTTTATTTGAGTCCAAACATAGTACACCCGTTTTTAGTCCATTTTTTTCATTAATATCCGTTAATTCATTTACTTTTTTTGCTACATCATCGCTATTTCCATATACCAAATATACTTCTGCCTTTGGTGAGTAGTGTTTGTACTTCATTCCTGGAGCTTTTGCAACAGTATTTGTATCTCTACTCTCAAGTGAAGGGTCTAAAATCACATTCCCCAACACCTCACTTAACATTTCCAAAGTTACACTACCTGGTCTAAGAACCATAGGTATTTCTTGGGTTACATCTATGATAGTTGATTCTACCCCAAAATCACAGTCTCCCCCTACTAATATTGCATCGACCCTTCCATTCATATCTTCTACTATATGACTTGCTTTTGTCGGTGAAGGCTTACCAGATATATTTGCAGAAGGTGCAGCAATTGGTACTCCTGATGCCTTTATTATTGCCCTTGCAATCTCACTTGAAGGCATTCTTATCGCAACAGTGTCCAACCCACCACTTGTGGTGTTCGGTATTATTTCCTTTTTTTTAAATACAATAGTTAGTGGTCCAGGCCAAAACTTATCAATCAAAGATTTTGCTCTAGAATCAACGTCTTTTACCAAATTATACACATCATTTTTTTCTGCAATATGAACCAAAAGGGGATTATCACTCGGCCTATTCTTAGCTTCATAAATTTTCATTGCAGCACTATCATCTAGCGCATTCGCACCCAATCCATATACCGTTTCCGTTGGAAAAATTACAGTTTTTCCATCTCGAAGCATCTTTCCTAATTCATCTATAATTTTATAATCAATACCACTAGGATCTATCGTTTTAATTATAGTCTTCAATTTTTATCGATCCTCCTATATGTTTATTCACAAAAAGGCTTTAGATAAAAATCAAAGCCTTTTTAAAAATTTTTATTTCTTATTCGTTTATCGATGTCATCTTTTCTGTTTGATCAACAGTAATAAGCGAGTCAATCATCTCATCTAAATCTCCGTCAATAAAAGAATCTAACTTGTATAAAGTCAAGTTTATTCTATGATCGCTGACCCTACCTTGTGGAAAATTATATGTTCTGATTCTCTCTGATCTATCACCAGTTCCTACCTGACTCTTTCTCTCTGCAGCAATATCTTTTTGCTGATCTGCAAGTGCCTTATCATATAATCTAGCTTTTAGAACCTTCATAGCTTTTTCTTTATTTTTTAACTGTGATTTTTCGTCCTGACAAGAAACAACTTCACCTGTAGGTATATGCGTAAGTCTAACAGCGGAATCAGTTGTATTAACACACTGTCCACCGTTTCCAGAAGCTCTAAACACATCAACTCTAACATCTTCTGGACTTACATATATTTCAACATCATCAACTTCAGGTAGTACAGCTACAGTTGCAGTTGATGTATGAATTCTTCCACCTGATTCTGTCGTTGGTATTCTCTGAACTCTATGAACTCCTGATTCGTATTTAAGTCTTGAGTACGCTCCCTTTCCTTTTATAAGAAAAGATACTTCCTTATACCCTCCAACTCCAGTTTCATTTGAACTCATCAAGGCAGTTTTCCAACCCCTTCTTTCAGCATATCTACTATACATTCTGAAAAGGTCTCCAGCAAAAAGTGCAGCTTCGTCACCACCAGCGCCTCCTCTTACTTCGACAATAACGTTCTTTTCATCATTAGGATCCTTTGGTACCAACAAAACTTTCAGTTCTTCTTCTATTATCTCTATATTTTTCTCAGACTCCGATAACTCCATTTTGGCAAGTTCTCTAAGTTCCTCATCACTTTCCTCTTCCAAAATCTGCTTTGAGTCAGCGATTGATTCGCTTGCGACTCTATACTCTCTATACTTCATAACAATTGGTTCAATTTCAGAAGTTTCTTTCATCAACTTTTGCCATGTAGGTTGATCGCTTATTATTTCTGGATCAGCAACCTTTTGGCTTAGTTCTTTGTATTTATCTTCTAAAACCATCAGTTTATTTAACATTCTTATCACCTTTCTACATTTACAATATGACAAATTTCAATCTGTCATTCACTTTAATCTTATTCATAATCAATATGATATTATACCACTTTTATTGCAAATATACAATCATTCAAACAGTTTTTTTCCTTTAACCATCCTACCATAGCCACTTAAATCATTTTTTATTTCTATTTCTCTAAACCCAACTTCCTGCATTTTATTTTTTATCTTTTCAGACTGATCATGACCTGATTCAAAAATCAAAATACCTCCATTTTTCAGATAACAAGCAGCATCATCAATTATTTTATTGTAAAAATCCATCCCTGATACCCCACCTGTCAAAGCAATCATAGGCTCATAATCCTTAACATCTGATTCTAATGTCACTATTACATCTTCTTCAATATATGGTGGATTCGAAACAATAATATCTATTTTACCTTTTATATTATCTAGCTTATTTGAACTAAATAGGTCTGACTCAATAAACTCCACATTGTCCACATTCAAATTTTTGGCATTTATTGAACTTACATTTAATGCGCCCTTTGAAATATCCACACCATAAAATTCTAGTTGTTCTTTCTTTATTCCTCTATCTGTAATGATTTTTGACGCACTTAAGATAATAGCACCTGAACCAGTACACATATCTAAAACAACAGTATTTTTTATGAAACCTTCTACATCTTCCTCAGACTTATTATTGTCTATTTTCTTTTCAACCTCTATTATAAGCTCTTCTACTATCAATTCAGTATCTGGCCTTGTTATCAATACATTTTCATCTACATAAAAGTCAAACCCCATAAATTCTTTGTTGTTGATTATATAGGCAATAGGCATCC
>JBDHVM010000095.1:0-5647 GCA_039809725.1 Peptostreptococcus sp. | reverse complement strand
TTTATGGGAAATCTTCTGGGTATTAGTGAACAAAAAAAATATCTACATAATTTAGGTGTCGATCTGATTTACTTAAACCCAATATTTGAAAGTTCGGAAAATCATAGATATTCTACAGCAGATTATTTTAATATTGATCCTTACCTTGGAAATAACAATAGCTTTACAGAGATGTGTGAGGAGTTAAGTGATGTAGGTATAAAAGTTATTTTAGATGGTGTTTTTAATCATGTCGGTGCTGATAGCTTGTACTTTAATAGGTACAGTAGATATAATAATTTAGGTGCATATAATTCAGTAAAATCAAATTACTATAATTGGTTTCACTTTATAGATTACCCAAATAAATATGACTCATGGTGGGGATTTGAAAACCTTCCTACCATAGAAAAAAAGAATTCTTCTTTTAGAAATTTTATTCTAAACAATAAGTCAGGCGTAATAAAATTCTGGCAAGATAAAGGTGCGGCTGGTTGGAGACTTGACGTAGCAGATGAGCTTTCAGATGTGTTTTTAGATGAATTAAGATCTTCAGTAAAATCTATTGATGAAGATGCACTAATAATCGGTGAAGTATGGGAAGATGCATCAAACAAGGTTGCATACAGTAGCAGAAGAAGATATCTCCAAGGTAAGCAACTCGACTCGGTAATGAATTACCCATGGAAAAATGCAATCATAGATTTTATGAAGGACAAAAATGCAGAAAAATTTTCTATAAAAATATTAGATATTATAAACAACTACCCAAGTGAGTCTCTAGACTGTATGATGAATATACTTTCAACTCACGACACGGAAAGAATAATCACTTCTTTAGGAGTTGATTTTACAAATTTTGATCAAGAAAAGAAAAAAGATTATTTGCTTACTGATGAACAATATAAAAATGCCGTTTTTCTTGAAAAGTTTGCTTCATTTTTACAATTTACCCTGCCCGGTGTTCCTTCAGTTTATTATGGTGATGAGATTGGTATGCAAGGTTTTTCCGATCCTTTTAACAGAGCTTGCTTTAACTTTGCAAATGTAGATTCTGAACTTCTTACACACTATAAGGAGTTGGCTTCTTTTAGAAAAAAGTATAAAGAAAATTTTGAAACAGGATTTGAGTTTGGATTTGCAGAAGGAAATGTTGTTGCGTTTTATAGAAACAACATTCTCTGTATCGTAAATCTTTCAAATGATTCAATAATATATGATGAGGTTCTATCTGGAAATTGGATTTACGGTAATAAAAAACCTTTTTTCACAGACTACGGTGTTGTGGTAGGTCCCAAATCGTATGTTGCGGTAGAAGTTTCTATCAAAAAAGTATACAGCAATAAAATCGACCGATATTTAGAGAGAATTTTAAGACCAAGGTAATATGAAAGGAAAATATATGAAAAAAAGAAAATCAGGAATACTACTTCCAATATACTCACTTCCATCGAAGTACGGCATTGGAAGTCTCGGTGAAGAGGCATATAACTTTGTAGACTTTCTGGTAAGAACAGGTCAAAGTATATGGCAGATTTTACCCATTACTTCAACTAGTGAAGAAGATTATTTTTCGCCTTACAAAACTACATCTGCATTTTCGGGTAACTATGATTTAATTGATATAGACTTGATGGTAAATGATGGTTTTATTGATAGATATTTTGTCGATAATACAGATATTAGTCGCTTTAATACCGACCCTAGATATATTAAGTATGAAAATGTAAGAGAATTAAAATCGATATTTTTTAATGAAGCATACAAACAATTTTTTAATTCAGTAGACAATTTTCAAAAGGACCGTGATGATCGTCATGTGAAATTTGACGAGTTTTTGAAAAATAATTCATTTTGGTTGGATAAGTTCTCAAGTTACCTAGCATTAAGAGAAATTAATGACGGAAAAAAACATTGGGATTGGACCATATGTGAGAAAGATATTTATAAAAATCAGTATGAAAATGGCGAAAAAATTTCTAGATATTATGAAATACAAAGATATCACAAATTTTTACAATATATATTTTTTTCGCAGTGGAAAAGGCTTAAAGAATATGCAAATGCAAATAAAATAGAAATACTAGGTGATATTCCAATATATGTGTCAGAAGAAAGCTCTGATTTTTATTTCAGCCCACATCTATTCTTAGTGGATGATAATAATATGCCGAAATTGATTTCTGGGGTACCACCAGATGGATTTTCCGAGGACGGTCAGTGTTGGGGTAACCCATTGTACAATTGGAGTGCAATGAAGTTAGATGGTTATTCATGGTGGATTAAAAGACTTGAAAAATCACTTGAACTTTTCGATATTTTGAGAATTGACCACTTTAGAGGATTTGAATCGTATTATTGCATAGATAAACACTCAAAGGATGCAAGAAATGGATTTTGGGAAATCGGACCTGGGAGAGATTTTTTTATAGAACTTAAAAATACCCTTCCTAATGCAAGTATTATTGCCGAAGATCTTGGAATAATAACAGATGAAGTTCGTGATTTACTTGAATTTACTGGTTTCCCGGGAATGAAAGTTTTACAGTTTGGATTTGACTCAGACTCACTGAATCTTAATCTTCCACATATGTATTCCTCAAATTCCGTTGCCTATACAGGTACACATGATAATAAAACGGTAGCAGAATGGTTGACAACTGAAAAATATGAAACTGTAGATTTTGCTAAAAAATATTTACGCCTTGAAACGTATAATAAGTACACAGAAGGTTTTATTAGATCAGTTATGTCATCTTCATCAGATACTGCAATAATACCAATTCAGGATTGGTTAGACTTTGGTGGCTGGGCAAGAATGAATACCCCTTCTACTATCGAAAACAATTGGAAGTTTCGATTATTATCTGGTGAATTAAATAATGATCTTGCTGAGTATATTAGTTATATAACAGGCTTATATGGTAGATACCTAAAATATTAGAATATATAAATGTTCTCAATTTTAATATAATCATTTATATCAAACTATTATATTAAAATTAAATTAATATAAAACCGATCTCACAATAGCTAGATACTTTCTCTAACTTTTGGGGATCGGTTAAATTTTACTTAAATATCATTATTATTTATTAGACCAGCACTCTGCAGATCACTTACTTTGATTATTAGTATGCTTATTTTGATGGTTTAAAAGAACTTTTTAAAGGAACAATTCTATTAAATACTAATTTCTCATCTGTAGAATACTTTGAATCTACACAGAAAAATCCATTTCTAATAAACTGTAATCTATCATTTTTCTTTACGCCTTCCAGTGCTGTCACTTCAACAAATCCATTATTTATCGTCAAAGAAGTAGGGTTAATTTGTTCTAAGAAATGCTTACCTTCGTTTTCTGGAGCATCATCAAGAATTAAAGGTTCAAAAAGTCTAAACTCGGCAGATTTACAGTTTTTTGCATCTACCCAATGTATTGTTGCTTTTACCTTTCTGCCCTCAAATCCTGAACCACTTCTAGTTTCTGGATCGTAAGTACAGTGTATCTCAACAACTTCACCATTTTCGTCTTTTATTACATCGTTACATTTTACATAGTACCCACCCTTTAGTCTAACTTCATTTCCAGGGAAAAGTCTAAAATATTTTTTTGCAGGTACTTCCATAAAGTCATCCTTTTCAACATAAAGCTCTCTTTAAAAACTAACCATTCTCTTGCCCATAGACTCGTTCTTTGCGTTGTTTTCTATTTCAATCATTTCTGACTTATCTTCTGGATAGTTTGTAATTACAAGCTTTAGAGGGTTAATTATCGCCATTGCAAGTGGTGCCTTTAGTTGAAGATCTTCTCGAAGAAAATAATCTAACATCTGACTATCTACTTTAGAGTCGGCTTTAGACACACCTATTTCGGCACAGAAATTTCTTATTGACTCAGGAGTATAGCCTCTACGTCTAAGACCAGATAATGTTGGTATTCTAGGATCATCCCAACCATCCGCAACTTTTTCATCAACTAGCTGTTTTAACTTTCTCTTTGACATTACAGTATTAGTCATATTTAACCTTGCAAATTCTATCTGTCTAGGAATTGATTCCATCTCACATTCTCTTACAACCCAATCATAAAAAGGCCTTTGGTCTTCGAACTCTAGTGTACATATTGAATGTGTGATATTTTCTATTGCATCCTCCAATGGATGGGCATATGCATACATTGGATATATACACCATTTATCACCAGTATTATGATGAGTTGAATGTGATATTCTAAAGATAACTGGATCTCTAAAATTGATGTTTGGAGATGCCATATCTATTTTTGCTCTTAGAACTTTTTCTCCGTCAGCATACTTTCCTTCTCTCATTTCGCTAAATAATTGTAAGTTTTCGTCCACTGTTCTATTTCTATATGGGCTCTCCTTACCTGGCATTGTAAGAGTTCCTCTATATTCTCTGATTTCATCAGCACTTAAGTCATCTACATAAGCCAGACCTTTTTTTATCAATAATACAGCCCTATCATGCATTTCTTCAAAATAGTCTGATGCAAAATGCAGTTCATTCCAATCAAATCCCAACCATTTAACATCTTCTTTTATTGAATCTACATATTCGACATCCTCTTTTATTGGATTTGTATCATCAAACCTAAGGTTTACTCTACCTTTAAATTCTTTTGCAAGTCCAAAATTCAAGCATATACTTTTTGCATGCCCAATATGTAAGTATCCGTTAGGTTCTGGTGGAAATCTTGTAATTATGCTGTCGTGCTTACCACTTTTCAAATCATCTATTATAATATTTCTAATAAAGTTTGAGTTTTCATTTTCAAAAGCCATATCTTACCTCCATTTATTGTATTTTTTATAATAATAAAAATAATAATTCTGTGTATAGTTCTATTCTAAAGCATTTTATCAAAAAAATAAAGTGGATATATTTAATGTTTTTTCAATTTTTTATCATATTCATTAATTAAGTGAATTTGTATTTCTTTTATTATCTTTAAATCAGATTCATTGTATGAACCGTCCTCACCTAATTTTATTCCATTTTCAATTGACTCTAGCATATTTTTTAATACCAAAATATTCTTCTCTACTCTACTTTTTGAAAAACTAATCTCTTTTTTATATTCTTTATCATCTAGTTCGTTCTTCGATAAATCCTTTCCAATAAGATCAATTGCTCCTTTAATCATCTTTGGATCGAGAGTATCTATCTCATTTTTTTTAACCTTAACCTTTTCCAATTGGCTCCTAACTATTTTATTATTTACTTTATAACCTTCATCTTTTATAGATGATATAAAGTTATTTAAATAGTTTGTGTACCAATTGTATCCACTATCAATAATAGCTGCGTTATAAATATTATATTCTAACTTGAGCTTTTTATCTTCTACATTTCCCATTCTTTGGTCTTCATATACTTTTTCACCACATGAACTCAAAATAAACGTAGAAATGATGATAAGTACGAGATACAATTTTTTCATACTACCCTCCAATACATTACTTTACAATTTCAATAAACTCACCGTTTAAAGAGAACGATTTTGGGTCGTGTATCCTTACATTTACAAGTTTACCTACCATATCTAATGTTCCGCCAGTGAAGTTGACAGTTTTATTCTGTCTAGTTTTACCTGTTAAGATAGAGTCATATTTTTTACTACTTCCTTCAACTAAAACTTCTACTA
>JBDHVM010000094.1:0-5672 GCA_039809725.1 Peptostreptococcus sp. | reverse complement strand
TGCAAAAAGGTTGATGACGACAAAAAGAAATGAAATAATGGCGTTTATAAAAGTAGAAGACCTTTTTGGAAGTATAGAGGTAGTGGTATTTCCAAGGACTATGGAAGAGTATCAACATTTACTTCAAGAAGATAAGATAATACTTATAAAAGGTAAGATAAGTATAAGAGGTGACGATGACGTATCATTGTTGGCTGAGGAAATCAAGAGTATTGATGATACAAGCAATTTTTCTGAAAAAAACGGTACAAAAAAACACAAGTCCTATCAGAAAAAAGGAAGTGGAAAGAAAATCTATATAAGGATTGACTCAATGACAAACGACGAGTTAATGAAAAACATATATCAAGTCATAAGAAAACATCCTGGAACAGATAGAGTGATTTTATTCCCGATTGATGAAAATGAAAGTGGAAGTAAAAAAACATATGAACTGTCGGGAGAAGGTGTGTTTGCTGATGAGAACTTAAAGGTAGCTCTATCAGAATTCATAGAAGAAAAAAATATAGTGATAAAGTAATACGTGTTTTTAAAAGCTTCATTTGTATTTTTCGAATGAAGCTTTGGAAACAACATAAACTTAACAACAAATATAGTCTATTTCTATTTTTTTAATTGAAATATTGTGTTATAATGTAGTAGAGAAAAAAGAAGGGCAAATTTTTTTTGCTCTATATGGGATGAAAAATGAATAGCGTGGTCGAATAAAGACCCTAATAAAAATAAATTTGAAAAATTAGTAGGGAGGAAATTATGAAGGCAATAGGATTATTAACGAGTGGTGGAGATGCTCCAGGAATGAACGCTGCAATAAGAGCAGTTGTTAGAACAGCAATATACTATGGATACAAGGTATATGGAATCCAGAGAGGATATAAAGGTCTTCTTGAAGAAGATATTTTTGAAATGGATCTATCATCAGTAGGTGATATTATCCAGAGAGGTGGAACGATATTAAAATCTTCTAGATGTGATGAGTTTAGAACACCAGAAGGAAGAGAAAAAGCTGTTGAAATACTTCAAAATTATGGAATAGAAAGTTTGATAGTAATTGGAGGAGATGGATCATTTAACGGTGCAAAACTACTGAGCGATCTTGGAGTTTCAACTGTTGGAATACCAGGTACTATTGACAATGACCTTGCTTACACAGATTATACAATTGGATTTGATACAGCAATGAATACAATCATTGACGCAATCAGTAAGATAAGAGACACATCTTCATCGCATGAGAGGGTAAATATAGTAGAAGTAATGGGAAGACACTGTGGTGATTTGGCGCTTTACTCAGGACTTGCAGGTGGTGCAGAATCAATAGTAGTTCCAGAAGTTGAAATAAAGACTGAAGAAATAGTAAAAAGACTGAGAACAACTCAAAAAAGAGGTAAAAAACACAGTATTATCGTATTAGCTGAAGGGTCAACTAGTATAGAAGGCGGAGCAATAGGACTAAAATCAGCACTTACAGTAGGTGACAATGCCGATGTTAGAGTTACGGTATTGGGTCATGTGCAAAGAGGTGGAGCTCCATCAGCATTTGATAGAATACTGGCTAGTAAACTAGGAAATAAAGCCGTTGAACTTTTGATTGCAGGAAAATCAGCGAGAGTAGTAGGAATAAAAGACAACGTAATAATTGATATGGATATAGATGAAGCCTTATCATTGGAAAAGAAATTTGATGAAGAAGCCTATGAAATGGTAAAAATATTATCAATATAACTCGTTGAAAAGTTGATGAATTATAAAAAAGCGTAAATGTGATATTCGCAAAGAATAGTGCAAATAATAGAAAAGTTGATTATGATATTTGGTAAATAAATGTATAAAGATAGTTGGTAGCTATCTTTCAAAAAGTATTAGGAGAAGTGATGATGATTAAAAACAAAAAGACGAAAATCGTATGTACTATGGGACCATCGACTGATTTAGATGAGATTTTAAGAGAGTTAGTATTAAATGGACTAAATGTTTGTAGATTCAATTTCTCTCATGGATCACATGAAGAACATAGAATTAGAATGGATCGTACAAAGAGAATAAGAGAAGAATTGAATGAGCCGATAGCAATTTTATTGGACACAAAAGGACCTGAAATAAGAACTGGGGAATTTGAAGGAAAGATTAAGTTAGAAGAAGGTGCTAAATTTGTCGTAACAATGGATGAATGCATTGGAAATAACGAAAGATGTACAGTTTCATACAAGGGAATGATAAACGATGTAAAGGTTGGAGATACAATACTTATCGATGATGGCTTGGTAGCATTAAACATTGAAAAAATTGAAGGAAACGACATATTTACAACAGTGCAAAACTCAGGAGTAGTATCATCAAGAAAAGGTGTAAACCTTCCAGGAGTTGTAATAAACCTTCCAGCAATTACAGAAAAAGACATAGAAGATATAAAATTTGGTATAGAGCAAGGAATTGATTTTATAGCAGCATCTTTTGTAAGAAAAGCATCAGATGTACTTGAAATCAGAAAAGTACTTGAAGATAACAATGCTTCAGATATTCAGATAATATCAAAAATTGAAAGTCATGAAGGTGTAGAAAATATAGACTCAATACTTCAGGTATCTGACGGAATAATGGTTGCAAGAGGTGATATGGGTGTTGAAATCCCAAGCGAAGAAGTACCTATTGTACAGAAGATGATAATAAAAAAATGTAACGAACTTGCAAAGCCAGTAATAACAGCAACTCAGATGATGGACTCTATGATAAGAAATCCTAGACCTACAAGAGCAGAAGTAACAGACGTTGCAAACTCAATTTATGACGGGACTGACGCGATAATGTTGTCAGGGGAAACAGCAGCAGGAAAATATCCAATAGAAGCAGTAAAGACAATGAGCAGAATAGCAATTAGGACTGAGGAAACTCTAGATTATAAAGTAGTAAATAGCTATAACAAAAATAGTGCAGAAATAACTGTAACAGATGCGATAAGTCATGCTACTTGCACAACAGCAATGGATCTAGAAGCAAAGGCAATAATTACTTCGACATCTTCTGGTTACACAACTAGAATGGTTTCAAAGTTCAGACCCGAAGCTCCAATAATAGCTGCAACACAAGATGAAAAAGTTATGAGAAGACTATCACTTATCTGGGGAACATATCCAGTGATGAGTGGATTTGCAGAAAACACTGATGAAGTTGTAGAAGAATCTATATCAGCAACTATGAAGGCAGGATTTGTAAATCCAGGTGATGTTGTTGTAATCACGGCGGGAGTACCTGTAGGAAAAACTGGAAAGACAAACTTAATTAGAGTAAGCGTAATCACTGAATTTATAGGTAGAGGTGTTGGAATAGGCAAAGGTTGCATAGAAGGTGTCGCTAGAGTACTAAGACCAGGTGAAGAATGTGATGACTTTGCTGAAGGTGATATTTTAGTTACAATAGGAACTGATAGAGATATGGTAAAATACATAGAAAAGGCAAGTGCAATAGTAACTGAAGCAGGTGGAATGACTTCTCATGCTGCGATAGTTGGTATTAACCTTGGAGTACCTGTGATTGTATCTGTAAAAGATATAACTACAGAAATAAAAACAGGTGATAAAATAAAAGTTGAGCCTGAAAGTGGATCAATAACTAGAGAATAGATAAACATAAAAAAGCTGTTGCATTTTGACTTAATAAGGTTGAGAAAGCAATGGCTTTTTGTGTTATAATGACTGTATAGTTGAAAAATAGGAAGGTGTAACGATGCTTCAAAAAGGTAAAAAATACGAATGTGAAATAGTAGATATAGGGCAGGGTGGTGTTGGAATCGGAAAACACGATGGATTTACGGTATTTGTAGATGGTGCACTGCCTGGGGAAATAGTAGATGTAAAAATTACAAAATCAAAGAAAAAATATGCTGAAGGTGTAATTTCAAAAATAATAAACCCTTCAGAATTTAGAGTTGAAAGACTCTGTTCTCCAAAGTATACAAATTGCGGAGGCTGTCAAATTCAAGAATTAGACTATAAAAAGCAACTTGAGTTAAAGACAAAAGAAGTATCAGAAGACTTAAAGAGAATAGGAAAATTTGAGGATATAAAAGTAGAAAGTACAATTGGAATGAAAAGTCCATTTAGGTATAGAAATAAAGCACAATTTCCAATACAAAAAATAGACGGAAAGCTAAAAATTGGATTCTATAAAAAGAAAAGTCACGATGTAATCGATATAGAAAGCTGTGTTATTCAACATGAACTAAACGATAAAATAATTGAAATTCTAAGAACTTTTATAGAAGAATTTGACATAAGTGTCTATGACGAAAAAACTCATAAAGGATTACTAAGACATTTAATGACGAAAATTGGGTATACAACTGGTGAAATAATGGTAGTAATAGTTGCTACAAACAGAGAAATACCGCATATAGATGTATTGATTAAAAGGTTAGAAGATGAAATAGAAGGATTTAAAACATTAGTAATCAATATTAATAAAGAAAAAACGAACGTGATATTAGGAAAGAAAAATGTAAATGTATTTGGAGAAGGGAAAATTATCGATAATATAGGAGATTTAAAATTTGAAATATCTCCATTATCATTTTTCCAAGTAAATCCAGTACAAACTGAGATATTATACAACAAAGCACTAGAATTTGCAGATCTAAAAGAAGGAGATATTGTCTACGATATATACTGTGGAATAGGAACAATATCGTTATTTTTGGCAAAAAAAGCAGAAAAAGTATACGGTATAGAAATTGTTGAAGAGGCGATAGAAGATGCAAAGAAAAATGCCATATTAAACAATGTCACAAATGCTGAGTTTTATGTAGGAAAAGCAGAAGAGGTAGTACCGAAACTTTATAAAGATGGTAAATGTGCAAATGTGGTAGTAGTCGATCCTCCGAGAAAAGGGTGCGATGAAAGAGTATTGGATACAATTATAGAAATGAAACCAGAAAAGATAGTGTATGTGAGCTGTAACCCAGCAACACTAGCAAGAGATATGAAATATCTGTGTGAAAAAGGATATGTGGGGGAGAAAATACAACCTGTTGATATGTTTCCACATAGTGTGCATGTTGAGACGGTAGTATTGATGTCAAGGGTGGATAAGTAAGCGTGTAATAAGATAAGTAAATAAAGGCTTTCCGTGATTTGAGATCTGGTTCTAAGCCGGAAGGATAATCACGGATTTTTGCTTTGAGGGAAGTTATCCAAGAATGATGAAATAAAAAAATATCAGCCGAAATAATTGTTGATATGGTGAGTTGATAAGATGATTGGCAAAACAATGGTGAGTTGACAGAATTGCTGTCAAAAAGTCAGAAAATATTTACACCTCATATTGACTGAGTCAATAAAATGAAGTATAATGAATATTAAGTGGAATTATAGCCCTGCACCAGGAGGTGAGCACTTGATTGGATTAGAGTACATTTTAAACCTCTTTAATCTTCAGCATATAGAACTTGCAGAAAAACTTGGTATTAAAAAACAAAATATAAACATGTGGGTGAAAGGGCGACAGAACATTCCAAAGAAATATCTACCCGTTTTAGAAGAACTTTTTGGAATTGATGCGTCTTACTTTGGACGTGAGCTTACAGAAATTGATCAGTTGGAGATCCAGAAGGAAAAGCTGAAAAGAGATCTGAAGCCTGTAATCAAAAAGCATGAACAGCAGTTTTCTTTGGGAGAGAT
>JBDHVM010000093.1:0-5704 GCA_039809725.1 Peptostreptococcus sp. | reverse complement strand
TGTATAAATGGACTAGAAAAATTTGATAGTGGTCAAATAATTGTAGATGACACCGAAATAACAAATAGTTCAGATATGAAAAAGTTAAGAGGTCAGATTGGAATGGTTTTTCAAAACTTCAACTTATTTCCTCACTTAACTGTACTTGAAAATATCATTGAATCTCCTATTAATGTATTTGGTAGAGATAGAAAACAAGTTGAGAAGATGGCTATAGAATTGTTAGAGATGGTTGATTTATCTGACAAAAAAGATGATTACCCATGTCAGTTATCAGGTGGCCAACAGCAGAGAGTGGCAATTGCTAGAAGTTGTGCGCTTATGCCTAAGGTACTATGTTTTGATGAACCAACTTCAGCCTTGGATCAAGAAAACATAAAAAAAATTGAGGAAATTATCCAGAGATGTAAAAAAAGAGGTATGGCAATTCTTGTAATAACACATGATATTGCTTTTTCAAAAGAGGTTGCAGAAAAAGTGATCTACATAAAAGAAGGTGTCTTAGTCAACGAAGAAGATTTGGCGTAGCATTTTAACCTAAAAACTTCAAATATCTATTTTTAAAAATTCTTCTAATCTTTATATTGAATAAAGTTAGAAGAGTTTTTTTGTTATATAGATAATGATTGCTTTTCTATGATATAATTATAGTAAGTGAGGTGATTTAAATGGCAAATAATGATAATAAATTTTCGTACGATGACTTAGGTAAAAATCTAGGAAATACAATCGATAATATGATGAAAAACAATGATTTTATTAATATAAACAACACTATTCAAAAAGCAGTGGATATGGCATTAAATGAAACGAAAAACTCATTTGTAGGAAAAACTATAGACAAAATGGGGTCAAATATCTCAGGAACTACAAACGACTATACTTCTTCTTATAAAAATAGAAATAGTTTTTCTGAAGTTAAAAGTGATGAAATCGAAAGGTATGCTATAAAACCTGTGGGATTAGTACAAAATATTATTTTTATTATAGCTCTAAGCATATTATCATTTATTTTTTTATTAATATCTTTAATATTAAGATTTCAAAATATTAGTTCATATAGTATTTTTGCGATTTTTTCAGTGCTTTCAATAATAGGTATAGTTATATTTTCATTAAAACTAGGACGAATATTTAGATTCAAGAAATATACATCTGCGGTTTCTAGAGCAGGATTTTGTGATATTAAAGAGATGTCAACTAAAATGGGTATCAGTCAGAATAAAATTGTTTCTGAGATTAATTATTTCATAAAAAAAGGCAACTATCCAGAAGGGAGAATAGTAGAAAGTGACAGTATTTTTATAATTTCTAATAGTATATTCAACCTATATATGGACAGTCTAAAATCAAGACAGAAGGCAAATGAAATGCAGGAAAGTATAAAAGAAAATAAAGAACTAGAAGCTTTTTTAGAAAAATCTAGGATGCAGATTGAAGAAATATCATCTTTAGAAAAAAGAATCAATGACCCAGATATGATAACTAAAATAGACTCTGTAATAAAGTCAATACAAAATATTGTAGAAACAATAAAGCAACAGCCTCAACAACTGGGTGTGCTTGATAGATTTTCTTCATACTATGTTCCTACAACTTTAAAGCTTATTGAATCTTATTCTGATCTAGAGATGAAGGGTATTGAAACTGAATCATCTAAGCAAGCGAAAATAGAAATTAAGAATGCAATAGATACAATAGTAATTGCATACAACAAGCTTTTAGACCAGATAATAAAAGTAAACACTATGGATGTAAATGCTGATATATCAGTTTTAAGGTTGATGTTATCACAAGATGGATTAAATGATAACGAACCTTTTAGAAATAAATAAAAATGATAATGAGGAGGAGGGAAAATCAACTAGATTTTCTAAATTACTATGGATAATAATATAACACTTACATTTGACGGCATTGAGAAAGAAGAAGTTACTGATGTTCAAAAAAAACTTACATCAATGAACTTACAAACTAAAATTGAAGGTTTTGATGAAAAAACACTAACTGAAGAAGAAAAAGCAATGGTAGAAAATTTTTCTAATCAGATTGATATTAAAAATTCGCAACTTGTCTTAGAGTATGGATCTGGCGTTCAAAAGAAAATGTCTGATTTTTCAGATCAAACCCTTGAAAGTATAAAGACAAAAGACCTAGGTGAAGTAGGTGCAATGATTAGCAATTTAGTTGTTGAATTAAAAAACTTTGATGTTAAGGAAGAGGAAAAAGGCATTTTTGGATTTTTCAAAAAAGTTGCATCTAAGGGTGAATTGATGAGAGCAAATTACGAAAAGGCAGAAGCTAATGTTGACAATATTGTCAAATCGCTAGAAACACAGCAAATTACTTTGATGAAGGATATTTCAATGTTGGATCAGATGTATGATTTGAACAAGAATTACTATAAAGAAATATCAATGTATATATTAGCAGGTACAAAAAAATTAGAACAAATAAGTTCAGAGACTCTGCCTGTTCTTGTCGATAAGGTTAATTCTACTAATCTTCAAGAAGATGTACAGGAATTAAATGATTTGAACAACCAGATTAATAGATTTGAGAAAAAACTTCATGACTTAGATCTTTCAAGAATGATATCGGTTCAAACGGCACCTCAGATTAGAATGGTGCAAAACAATAATATGGAAATGGTTGAAAAAATACAGTCTACTATTGTGAACACAATACCTCTATGGAAAAATCAAATGATTCTGGCTCTTGGAGTTGCACATTCAACTGAAGCAATTAAAACACAAAAAGCAGTGAGTGATATTACAAATGAGTTATTAAAGAAAAATGCTGACACTTTGAAAATGGCATCTATTGAGGCTGCAAAGGAATCAGAAAGAGGTATAGTAGATATAGATACACTTAAAATTACTAATGATACTTTAATATCATCACTTGATGAAGTTATGAGAATTCAAGTTGAAGGAAGAGAAAAAAGAAAAGAAGCTGAAGCAGAAATAAGAAGACTTGAAGGTCAATTAAAAGAGAAAATTATTCAGATAGCTACAAAATAATGGAGGTAATATGAAGTACAAATATACATTAATTTCACCATGTTTTTTTGGAATGGAGAAAATGCTGGCAAATGAGATTAAGAGCTTAGGATTTGAAATAGAAAAAACAGAAGATGGTAGAATAACATATAAAACGGATGAGTATGGAATTGCAAAAGCTAATATGTGGTTAAGGTGTGCAGAGAGAGTAAATCTAAAGGTAGCTGAGTTTAAGGCTACTTCTTTTGAGGAGTTGTACGATAATACTAGAAAGATTGATTGGTCTAGATTTATTCCTTATGGGTCTCAATTTCCAATATCTAAAGCTTCATCGATAAAGTCAAAGCTTTTTTCGACTCCAGATATTCAGTCTATTGTAAAAAAGGCTATAGTTGATAGTCTAAAAGAGAAATATATGGAAGATGGTTTGATAAAAGAAGACAAGGAGAAATACCCTATATATGTATTTATACACAAAGATAAAGTCGTTTTATCAATAGATACAAGTGGAGTAGCTCTACACAAAAGAGGATATAGAGAAAAGTCAAATAAAGCTCCTATTAGAGAAACTTTGGCAGCTGGATTAGTTTATTTAACTCCGTGGAAAAAAGGTAGAGTACTTGTCGATCCTATGTGTGGCTCAGGTACTATTTTAATAGAAGCTGTAATGATAGGTATGAATATGGCACCTGGATTAAACAGAGAGTTTATTTCTGAAAAGTGGAGGACTATTGATAAGAAAATATGGTGGGGTGTTCGTAAATAAGCATTTGAGATATTAGAAGACAATGAGGATTTTAAAGTAATAGGATATGATATTGATACCGAAAGCATTCAAATCGCAAAAGAAAATGCTGAAATTGCGGGAGTAGAAAAATATATAGACTTTAGAATAGGAGATGTTAGAGATTTTGTCAGCGATGAAGAGTACGGTTTTATGATTACAAATCCACCTTATGGAGAACGATTAGAAGACGAGGATAAAGTAAAGCTACTATATAGAGAAATGGGGTATATGATGAAAAAACTGAAAAATTGGTCATATTTCATCATTACTTCATTTGAGGAATTTGAATATGAGTTTGGTCAGGATTCTACTAGAAAAAGAAAATTATATAATGGTATGCTGAAGACTTACTACTATCAATACTTAGGACCAAAACCTCCTAGGACAAATGAATAATTATTTTTTAATAAAAAATAGTTATAAATAAATAACAGTTTAATTATAAACTAACCGAAAAAGACAAAAATCTATATAGAAAGCAAAGGCAGACTTTTGTCTGATAAAGGAGGGATAGTAAGTTGAGGTTAAGAAATATATTTTTATTTGTCTCTATGCCCATAATTATTGGTATCCTGTTAACAGGCTGTAATACTGAGACAATGAAATCACCAGAAAAATTAATCGAAAAACCCATAAGTAATAAAAATCATGCTGAGATCTATAACGATATTAAGAAGCTGACACCACTAGAAACTAATTTTATTTTACCTAAAAATATACTAGAGGCGAGTAAGGTTAATGTGCTAGATTTAGATGCAGATGGTGTAAAAGAAGTGGTTGCTTTCAAGAAGAAACTAAATGATACTCAAGGAGTTAGCAATATATATATGTATCTATTTAAATTAGATAACAACTCCGTAATTGATGATTCTGAGAAAATAGTACGAATACCTGGAGATTTGATTAAATACGCAAATTTTATAGATATTGATGGTGATGGAAAAAAAGAAATAATTATTCAAGTAGTAAATAGAGGTTTTGAAAATATTTATGTATATAAATATGAAAAAGACACATTGAGAAAGGTTACAGAGTATAATACGACGAATCTTTCAATAATGTTGAACTTTTATGATTATGAAAAAAATGGCAAACAAATTTGTTTAGCTTTAGTTCAAGATTTAAGTACCTTTGAAGTAAAGATATGTAAGATGAGTATTTCAGAAGAGAATGGTATTAAATTTGATGAATTTGATATATCAAAAAATGTTGAGAGCATTGATAGAATTGAAGTAACTAATGGAAAAGTGTCTAACGATGAGTACGGAACTATCGTCAGTTATTTAAATCTCAACGGTTCAGTAGTATATCAGATTGTAGTTTACAAGGACGGAAAGTTTGTTAGGGTACTTGATGAGAATGAATCTAGACTAAAAAGTCCTTACAATACAAAGCCTGCTTATATTGAAAATGGAAAGATACTAAATATTCCAAAAGCAGAGTTCAAATTTTCTAATAACACATTAAAGGAGTCAAATGTACTCTCTTGGTATCAGTGGAATGGATCTTTTGAAGGTGGGGCAGATAGATTGCAAAAAACTGCACAGATTTATTATAATTATGATTATAATTTTAAAATTAAAATACCAAATGAAATAATCGATAAGGTTTTTATTGAACAAAAATATGATGAAAATAAAAGCTACTTTGATATTAAGGCTAGAAACTCAGAAAACAAGATGGAAAAACTATATAGCATCGAGGTAATTGTTAAGGATTCAGATGAAATAGACAGTGACGCAAATAAGGCGTTGAACAGTAATGTACTATATCAAAATGAAAACTATATATACATTCTGAGTACATCTAGTCTATCTAATTTAAAAAAATACAATATATCATATTCAATCGCAAAAGATTCATTTGAACCGATTAACAAATAGGAGGAAACATGGAAAAGATTCTAATATTAGAA
>JBDHVM010000092.1:0-5787 GCA_039809725.1 Peptostreptococcus sp. | reverse complement strand
CCTTTCTAACTTCTGTTTTAATACAGTTGATGAAAATTTTGCTGAAAGGGCAAAAGAGAATAATGGCGGATTTATTGTTGGTGGAGACAATTATGGACAGGGTTCATCTAGAGAGCACGCTGCACTCGCTCCATTATATTTGGGAATAAAGGGAGTTGTTGCAAAAAGTTTTGCAAGAATTCACAAAGCTAACTTGATAAATAGTGGAATAATACCAATGGTGTTTAAAAACAGTTCAGATTATGATTTGATTGACCAAATGGATGAGTTAGTAATAGAAGAAATCTTTGATGGATTAAAAAATGGAGAGCTTCTAATAAAGGATATATCAAAAGGGATAGATTTTGTAGTATTGGTTGATTTTAATGATAAAGAGATTGAGATGATTCTTGCAGGTGGGAAGCTAAATAGCATTAAACAAAAAAATAAAATGGAGGCATAAAGATGTATAATATTACATTGATTCCTGGAGATGGCATAGGGGTAGAAGTAACAGATGCTATGAAAAAGGTGGTTTCTGCATCAGGTGTAGAAATAAATTGGGAAGTTGTTGAAGCAGGAGAAAAAGTATTGGAAGAATATTCAACACCTCTTCCAGATTATGTTATAGATAGTATAAAAAAGAATAAAATTGCAATAAAAGGCCCGATTACAACACCAGTAGGTAAGGGGTTCAGGAGTGTAAACGTGGCATTGAGAAAGGAACTAGACCTATTTGCCAACGTTAGACCAGTAAAGACTTTTAAAGGTATTGAGTCAAAATACGAAGGTATTAATCTAACGATAATAAGAGAGAATACTGAGGATTTATACTCTGGTGTTGAACATAAAATTGGAGACTATGCAGGAGAGTCTATTAAAATAATTACTAGACCTGCGTGTGAGAGGATAGTAGATTTTGCTTGTAAATATGCAAAAGACAATGGATATAGCAGACTTACAGGTGTTCACAAAGCAAATATAATGAAAATTTCAGATGGGCTTTTTTTGAAGATTTTTGATGAGGTTTGTACAAAAAATGGAATTGAAAGAATAAATGATGAAAGAGCGGATAGTAAATTATACAGTGATGATGTGATTGTGGATGCAGCTGCAATGAATCTAGTTTTAAATCCTGAAAAATTTGACGTATTAGTAATGCCTAATTTATACGGTGATATTTTATCAGATTTATGTGCAGGACTAGTAGGTGGACTTGGAATAATACCAAGTGCTAATATTGGAAAAGAATATGCTATTTTTGAAGCAGTTCACGGAAGTGCCCCACAAATAGCTGGAAAGGGCATGGCAAATCCAACTGCGATAATCCAATCTGCAGTAATGATGCTTAGGTATATTGGGGAGTTTGAACCTGCCAATAAAATTGAAAGTGCGCTAAAAGAGATATTCATAGAAGGTAAAGTAAAAACGATAGATCTTGGTGGAAGCTCATCGACTGATGAATTTGCTGAAGAACTATGTAAAATCATTAATAAAAACTAGCATATTACCCTCAACTTTTCTATTATTAAAGAATATGATAAGTTGGGGGTAATTGTTGATGTTATTTTATATATTTTAGGTTATAATAAGTATAGATAAAATTTATAATGATTGAATAGAGGTGTTTTTTTATGAATATTTTGCATATTAGCGCTCAGAAACCAGATTCAACTGGGAGTGGTATATATTTAAGTGGAATAATAAATGGACTAAAATCAGTTGTAGGCAGACAAGGGCTCGTGGTAGGTATAGATGCAAGTGACAATACGGATGTTATTATAGATAAGTTTGACGGTAAGGTGGGAATCTTCCCTGTGGTATATAACAGTGAAAACTTAGATTTTAATGTTCCTGGAATGAGCGATACAATGCCGTATGCAAGCACAAGATATAGGGATATGAGCGATGAACAGGCTGTAAAAATGAGGACGGAGATAATTAAAAAACTAAAAGTTGCAGTAGATGAAATAAATCCAGATATTATTCTCTGTCATCATCTTTATTTTATTACATCAATTGTAAGAGAAGTCTTTCCTGATAAAAAAGTCGTTGCAATTTGTCATGGAACTTGCATAAGACAGTTGCTTTCAAATGATTTTAAGAAGGATTATATTTTAACTCAAATTCCAAATTTAGATTTAATATATTCACTTCATGAGGAACAAAGGAATAAAATTATAACTGAATATAAAGTTGATGAATCAAAGGTAAAGGTTCTTGGAAGCGGATATGATAGCACTGTTTTTAACAATAAAAACTATGAAAAAAATGGTAAAATAATAATGTCTTATGCTGGTAAAATTTCATTTAGTAAGGGACTAATACCTTTTATTCAAGCTGTGCATGACTTGGAATATGAGCAAGATGAATTAGAATTGATTTTTGCAGGTGGTGGAAGCGACAAGTACGAGATGGAATCAATTGTAAATAGTGGTGAATGTTGCAGGTATGATATTGATTTTATTGGCAGAGTCGACCAATATAGACTATCGGATATGTTAAATAAATCTGATATATTTATTTTACCATCATTTTATGAGGGTTTACCACTTGTTATTTTAGAGGCGTTAGCATGTGGAAATTATGTTATTTCAACAAATGTACCTGGTCTTAGAGAGTGGCTTGGAGAGGAAATAATAGACAGTGGCTTGATAGACTTTGTAGATTTGCCTAAGATGGAGAGCATATCGACTCCTTGTGAAGAAGAGATTCCTGATTTTACTGATAGACTAAATCTAGCACTAAGAAAAGCTATCACGTATAGAAAAAATAATAGATATAACAGTATTGATATTTCAAATTTATCGTGGAATGGTCTCTCAGAAAAGCTTCTTGAGAGCCTAAAGGTTTTATAGTGAAAAGTGAGTGAAAACAAATTGAAATAATTGATATTTAAAAGCATAAGGCGGTGTTTTTGTGGAAAAAAGAGTAATAGTTGATTACAGAATGCCCGATGATATGCTAGTTAAGCTTAATGAAATGGGTTTTAAGGCTATTAAATCGTTTAAAAATAAGAATGTTTATGATGAGATAAGTGGTCACGTGGATATATCTGCTTTTTATGATGGGGAGAATCTAATTGTCAGTAAGGAAGCAGGTGAGTATTATGAGAAAACACTTGATGGTGAAAATATATCATTGATAATAAGTGAAATAGGATTGAATAAAAAATATCCTGAAAATATTTGTTTCAATGTATGCTATACGGGTAAATATGCAATAGGTAATTTTTTATACACAAGTGAAGATGTGGTAAAGAGTCTAAGAAAACTTAATGCTGAAATGATTCAGGTAAATCAGGGTTATGCAAATTGTTCTATTTGTGTTGTAGATGAAAATTCTGTTATAACTTCGGATCAGGGGGTATTTAAAGTATTGACTGAAAATGGATTAGATGTTTTAAAGATTCAAGAAGGTTACATAGATCTTTTTGAAATGGATTATGGTTTTATTGGAGGGGCATCTGGTCTAATAGGAAATGATACGATTTGTTTTTTTGGTGATATTGACACTCACCCAGACTCAAGTAGTATCAAAGCTTTTTTGAAAAAACACAATAAAGAAATAGTGTGTTTAAATTCATCAAGTTTAAAAGATTACGGTAGTTTGATTTGCTTTTGATAGTGGAATTTTAGTTGTTAAAAAGCTGAGTATTAAATTTTAAATTGAAATTTCACATACAAAAAATAAACTGACATTGTTTTATGAATATTTTGTAAAAAAAGATATTGCAATTTTATTTTTGTTGTGATAAGATTAAAACATCATTAATGACATATTTTGCTATGAAAAAGGAAGAGTAAGGTAAGAGTCGTCTAAAAGAGAGGTTGAACCATCGGCTGAAAGTTCACGAGAAGAGACATATCTGAAAACTACCTTTGAGCAGGACTTAGTAGCGTTGAGTGAAAGTGTCCGGTGTGACTGCCTTATAAGTCTTTCGAGAGGGTATATTATACCAACTTGGGTGGAACCGCGATTTTACTCGTCCCAATTTTTTGGGACGGGTTTTTTTATATTTAAAAATAAATCAGCTCAATTTCTGAGCGATAGAAAATAATATGGAGGGTTAATTATGATTAATGTAGAATTGAAAGATGGGAACGTTGTACAAGTTGAAAGTGGATCAAGTTTATTTGATGTAGCAAAAGGTATAAGTGATGGATTTGCAAGAAGTGTTTTAATAGCCTCTGTAGATGGTGAATTAGTTAGCTTAAATGAAAAGTTAAACTCAGATTGTAAAGTAAGTTTCTTTAGATTTGATGATCCAGAAGGAAAGGAAGTCTTTAGACATACAAGTGCACATATATTTGCTCAAGCAGTGAAGAGAATTTGGCCTCAGGCTAAGTTGGCAATTGGACCAGCGATAGATAATGGATTTTATTATGATTTTGATCTTGACTATAGGTTGGTACCTGAAGATTTAGAAAAGATAGAATCAGAAATGAAAAAGATTGTAAAGGAAGATCTTGCAATTGAAGGTTTTGAAGTTTCAAGAGATGAAGCAATAAAAATGATGAAGGAAATAGGCGAAGATTATAAGGTTGAGATGATATCAGAACTTCCTGAAGATGAAAAAATTTCAATGTATAGACAAGGTGAATTTGTTGATTTATGTCGTGGACCACACCTTCAAAGTACAAAAAAAGTTAAATCATTTAAACTTCAGAGTATAGCAGGTGCATACTGGAGAGGTGATGAAAACAATAAGATGCTTCAAAGAGTATATGGTACTTCTTTTGAAAAGAACAAAGATTTAGAACAATATCTAAAGATGCTTGAAGAAGCAAAGAAAAGAGATCATAGAAAAATAGGAAAAGAACTTGGCTTGTTTATGATACCTGAAGAAGGTCCAGGATTTCCATTGTTTTTACCAAGAGGTATGGAACTTAAGAGATCTCTTATGAGTTATTGGGAAGAAATTCATAGAAAAGATAGATACGTTGAAATAGAAACTCCAATAATTCTTAATAGAAAATTATGGGAAACTTCAGGTCACTGGTTCCACTATAAAGAAAATATGTATACTGTACAAATAGATGAAGAAGATTATGCAATCAAGCCTATGAACTGTCCAGGAGCGATGTTATTTTATAAATCTCAGTTACACTCTTATAGAGATTTTCCAATGAGAGTTGCTGAAAGAGGTAGAGTACATAGACATGAACTTTCAGGAGCACTTCATGGACTTATGAGAGTAAGAGCATTTACTCAGGATGATGCGCATATATTTATGCTTCCAGAACAAATTAGAGATGAAATAATGGGCGTTGTAAAACTTATTGATCAGGTTTACAAAAAATTTGGTTTCTCATATCATGTTGAGCTATCAACTAGACCAGAGGATTCAATGGGAACTGATGAAGAATGGGCAATGGCAGAAGATGGTTTAAGAGGCGCTTTAGAAGAATTAGGTATGGATTATATCGTAAATGAAGGTGATGGAGCATTCTACGGACCAAAGATAGATTTCCACTTGAAGGATTGTATCGGAAGAACTTGGCAGTGTGGAACAATTCAGCTAGATTTACAGTTACCGCAAAGATTTGATGCTTATTATATCGGTAAGGATGGAGAAAAGCATAGACCTGTAATGATTCATAGAGTTTCACTAGGATCAATTGAAAGATTTATAGGTATACTAATAGAAAACTATGCAGGAAAATTCCCAGTTTGGCTTTATCCTTGTCAGGTAAAGGTAATTTCAGTATCAGATAAGTACAATGATTTGGCTAAGTCAATAATGGATAAATTATTTGATGAAGATATCAGAGTAGAGCTTGATGATAGAACAGAAAAAGTCGGATT
>JBDHVM010000091.1:0-5853 GCA_039809725.1 Peptostreptococcus sp. | reverse complement strand
GTTTGGGAGGAATGATAGACATGAAAAAACAAATAGCTATATTAATGGCTGCTGCGACTGCTGTAACAACAGTAGCTCCAGTGATAGCAAGTGCAGATGTCAATGAACATAAATCTGCAAAAGAAACAATAGTAGATGCTGCAAAGAAAGCTTTGGACACAAAGTATGCAGATGCAAAGGCTGATGGGTTCAACTTATCAAACGTTGATCCACTAGCAAAGGAATATCTAAACTCAAGATATGTAGTGCTTGTAAGTAGAAATACAAAGGGATACTTTAAGACAGTTGAAAAAAGTGCTTATGGAAGCATTGCAACTTTTAAGGCAGAAGTTCCAGGAAAAGTATTAGATAATACTGAAAAAGGTTGGTATGTTGTAGATGATATATCTAATTTATCAAACGAATTAGAAGCTGATTTAGCAATGGGAGCAAAGGTTGCTATAGTTGATAAGGGTATCAAAGATAACTCAAATGTTCAGGTTTTCTCTAAGATTCACACAATCGAAGGTAAAAAAGTTGATGGTAATGTTGATACAGAAGTATCTTTAAACAAGCTTGCAGATGAATTACGCAAGGCTGCTAAGCCAGTAACTTACGTAGAACGTTTAGAAGTAACTTATAAAGGTGCTGCTACTGCAACAGTTTTAGTTGATGCAAAAGTTCCAGGACCAGCTTTAGATGATGATGAGGTTGTTACAAAGTTAAAGCTTAAGTTGACTGGTGGTAAGGAAATCACTTTAAGAGCTAATGAAGTAGCTCCTGATCTTACAAAGGCTTTTGATGCAGCTAACAATGAAATAGATCTTACTGCTGCTAACACTCAGGCTACACTAGATTCTGTTGATCACTTTGCTGACAAGAACAACAAAGATGATAAGACAGTTACAGTAGATATTCCAAATGGAGATACAGAACTATACAGATTAAATGATGTTGCAGAAAAAACTATAGAAATAGGAAATATATACACTAGAGAAGATGGATACTCTCAGAAGGGTGCTGACTTCGTAAACTCAATCATAGGAGCAAAGGTAAAACCTTACAAGTTCAACTATGATGGAACTACATATGTATTAGAAACTAAAAATGCTAGTGATATTAAGCTTAACAAAGCAAAAATAGACAAAGTTGGAGATAAGTATGTTCTTAATTTCGACGTAAAAGTTAAAGATGCAAATGACACTGATAGAAAAATGGTGTTAAGATTTGCTATAGAAGGAAAGACTCAGAAGGATTTAGCTGATGTATTGGAAGATTTAAAATTAACTCCTCCAAGTACTGTTGTAGCTGGTCACTTCACTAAGTTAGCTGGAGCTGATAGATATGCTACTGCTGTAGAAGTTTCTGCTGAACAGTTTAAGCCTGATACTGCAGACTCTGTAGTTATAGTTGGTGGAAAGGCTCAGTTAGATGGTCTTGCTGCTGCTCCTTTAGCTGCTGCAAAGAACGCTCCAGTATTGCTTGCTAGTCCAAATAGTGGATTAAATGCTGATACAATCAAAGAAATAAAGAGAGCTGCTAAGTCTTTAAAGAACCAGACAGTTTACATCGTTGGTGGTAAGGCTTCAGTTCCTGAAAGTGTTGAAAAACAATTACAGGATGAATTTGGTGCTGTTGTAGTTAGATTAAGTGGAGAAGATAGACAAGAAACTTCTCTAGAAGTTGCTAGAAGATTAAACTACGATAAGAAAGCTGATAAGTGCATGGCTTTCATAGTTGGAGCTAACGGTGCTGCTGATGCAATGTCAATCTCTGCTGTAGCTGCTACTAAGAATTCTGATAAGTGCATGGCTTCCATAGTTGGAGCTAACGGTGCTGCTGATGCAATGTCAATCTCTGCTGTAGCTGCTACTAAGAATTCTGGAAAAGTTAATCCTATAATAGTTGCTTCTAAGAATGAAATCAAGAAGTCTACTAGAGATTTCCTTAAGAAGGATCTTAAAGTAGCTGGATTAAAATTAATAGGTGGAGAAGGAAGTATCTCTACTCAGGTTCTTAAGGATGCTCAGTCTGTAGTGGCTGATACTACAAGAATAGCTGGTGCTGATAGATATCAGACAAACGCTAGAATAATAGATATGTACTATGGAACTAAGGCTACTGAAATCAATCCTTTAGGAATAGTATTTGCATCTGGTAAAGAAGCTTACTTAGTAGATGCTCAGACTTCTGGTGCATTCGCTGCTAAGATAGCTGCTCCAATAGTATTAACTGGTGACAAGTTAAGTTCTGATCAGCTTGATTTAATCAAGACTGGTGGAAAGCTTGCTAAGATTAAGGCTGGAGTATACCAGGTAGGTGGAGTTGTATCTGCTGACGTTATGAAGACAGTTGTTAACGAATTAGGATTATAAGAATAATTTGTACACAGTACATTATAATTTCTGATTTATTATTAATAACAAATTAACATAATAAATTAAAAGAGGATGGTTATTAACCATCCTCTTTTTTAATAAAATTAAAATATAAACTTTATTGATAATTATTAGAATTTTATGTATAATTATCCTATAGAGATAAGAATGGGGGTAAAGTAATGAAAAAAGGAAAAATGAAACAAAAGGTATTGGCAATAGTTTTGAGTACAGCTTTTGTGTTTTCAGGTGGTGTTTCGGTTCTAGGAACACAGGCAAATTTTATTGCTAGTGCAGACACGAATGAAATTATTGCAAACTCAAATGAAAGTGTCAAAATAAAATTGACAGCAGGAATAAAAAATTTGGATATCAAAAGCAATCATACTGGTAATACATACTTATTAGTAGACATTGACACATCAGTAGTAAAAGGTCACTCTGATAAGTTTAAATCAACTGACAAGCCTTTAGAACTACAGGTAGTGAATGGTGCGAATACATATACAACTTATGTAGAAGCAGATAAGGCTGAATATTCAGCTCAAGACGGAGATTTTAGTAGATTTTATGTGCCATGTGGAAATGTTTCTGGTGCATTGCAGTTAAAAATAGTTGATCCAAATGCAAAAAAAATAATAACTGATGAGTTTAATATCAGAGTTTATGATTCTGTGTTGTCAGAAAATGTACTTAAAGATGCAACAGATTATGCGTCGATTGGAAATAATAACATTGTTTCGACACAGCCAGATTACTCAGAGAAGCTTTACAAAGGATTTGTTTTTAATTCTAAGAAAGATACACTGCTTATAAGACCGACTACAAAGAGTGGAGATATAAGATTGTACCTTGGAGCAGGTGGAGATGGGTTTAGTAACTCTGGAAAATCTGTGAGAGTTAGATATTATTCTGATAAAAAAGTATATGATAAAGTACAGAATGATGGAACAGTAGATCCTGATAAGTATCTTAAAACAGAATTTCAGGAACACGAAGTAACACTTAGTTCTTCTTTAGACTCAATAGATTTACCATGGTATCCAGATAATTCTATAATAGAATTATACTTACACGGTTCAAATAATTTCCTATTGAATCTTAAAGTTGAAAATATTGTAGGGAATATTTCTGGACCATCCGGACCTGTAGTGACTCCAGAAAAACCGAGCGTTCCACTAAATATTAATACAAAAAGATTTAGTTCTTCAAATAGATATGATACAGCAATTGAACTAAGTAAACACGCTTTTTCAAGTTCAAAAGTTGCAGTGATTGCAAGTGGAGAAAACTTTGCAGATGCACTTTCTGGAGGTCCTCTAGCTTCGATTAATAATGCACCACTTCTACTAGTTAAAGACACATCAACTGCTGAAGACGTAAATCGTGAGTTAAACAGACTTGGCGTAGAAAAGTTATATATTCTTGGTGGAGAAAATAGCATTTCGATGAAAACTGAATTGAAGATGGCTGTAGATAAAAGCAACAAGATGAGAGAAGTAGTTAGAATTTCTGGAAAAGATAGATTTGATACTTCAAGCAAGATTTATAACGAATACATCAAATACAAAGGAACAGAATACACTGCAGTTATAGTAAATGGTTGGAAGTTTGCAGATGCACTTTCTGCAGGGCCAGTTGCAGCGCATTTAAAGAAAGCAATATTATTGACTGACGGTAAAACATTGAATGGTCAGGTTTCAAAAACAGATAAGTATAACCTTGTAATAGGTGGAACAGACTCAGTTAACAGTAGTTTCACAGGTGGAAGAATCAGTGGAAAAGATAGATACGAAACATCTTCACTGCTTGCAAGAGGATACTTTGAAAATGCTAAGAATGTTTTGGTTACAAGTGGAGTTAAGTACCCAGATGGTTTAGCATCTATATCATTATATGGAAAATACAAAGCACCACTTCTTCTTGTTGAAAAGAATTCATTACCAACTTATATAAAATCTTATCTGAAGGCAACTTCTCCAGAAAAAGCGTATGTAGTAGGTGGAACTGATAGTGTATCAACTTCAGTAGTGACAGAAATAAGTAAGCTTACAAAGTAAGTATCATTGCATAAAAGTTTAATCATAAAATATGATTGCAGTAATTTAGCTGCAGTGAAGTTTTGAAAGCAAATATCATATTAGGTAGTGTCGAAATATCGGCACTACCTTTTTTTATTAGTAATATAGGGTAGAATATAAGGTTGAAGTATAAGAATATAGAACTTGACTAATACAAAGATAAATTAACAAAGAATTATTATTAAATATACAAAAAAATACATAAAAAAATACATAAAAAAATACATAAAAAATACATAAGCGTGGCTATTTTTGGTAACCGTTTTGATATTGAGGATGTATACTTGTGGTATGTCTCTTGCTAGTGAATATTTCATTTTGATTGATTATTTGAAGGAGGTTATAGTATGAGTTTTAGAGGTGTTGACATCAGCAAGTATAATGGTAGATGCGATTTTGAAGTTGCGAAAAAAAGTGGTCTAGATTTTGTGATTATCAAGGCAGGTTCAGGATTTTCTGGTGAGGATCCGAAGTGGGTAGAGTATTACAATAAGGCAAAAAGAGCAGGTTTAAAGGTAGGTGCGTACTGGTACTGTTATCCTACAACAATTGAATCGGCAAGAAAAGAAGCGAAAATGTTTCTACATAGTTTAAAGGGCATGAAGTTTGATTACCCAGTATATTTGGACTTAGAAGACTTAAAGTGTCAGGGTAGACTTACAAAAAAAGGAAGAACTGATATTGCTGTTGAGTTTTTGAGTATTTTGGAGAAAAAAGGATACTATGTTGGGATATATTCAATGAAATACTGGTTTGACTGCAAATTTGATATGGAGAGGCTATCTAGGTTTGATATTTGGATAGCTAGATGGGGAAGTAAAAGTCATGGATATGTTGGAAAAGGGCTTGTAGGTATGTGGCAATATACAAACCAAGGTAAATGGAAAGGTATTGGAAACACAGGAGAGGGTGGAGTCGATAGTAATATTTCGTTTATCGACTATCCGAAGATAATTGTTGAAGGGGGATTTAACGGATACAGATAATAATAGAACAATAAGGTGAACTCGAATACATAAAGGAGTAAAAATAAATGTAAATTAATATGTGTATACAAGGGAATATGTTAGAACACATTAAGAGTATAGGAAAATAAAGATGTCTATATCGCATATCTTTTAAAAGTATATGATATTTATAAAAAAAGCAAAAAAAGATATTGACTTTTAAGATGATATGCGGTATAGTAATGTCTGTACCAAAAAAATAATAATTGATTGTGAAAACACCGTAGAAGTATGTTATAACACTCTCAAAAAAACTTGGAAGTTTTTTAAAAAAAGTGTTGACGGATTTATAAAAAGATGATATTATTATTAAGTCGACAAAATGAGTCGGCAATGAACTTTGAAAATTGAACAGCAGGTTAATTCAATAACGCTTTTTAAATAAAGCAATTGATTAACTGTTTAAAT
>JBDHVM010000090.1:0-5855 GCA_039809725.1 Peptostreptococcus sp. | reverse complement strand
CAGCAGAAAACTTCTATGCTACTCCTGGACTAGGAAGAGATGAAGTTAGACTTGCATACATCCTAAACAGCGAAGATTTAAAGGCTTCTGCAGAGTGTATGAGATTCGGTCTTGAAGCGTATAAAGCAGCTGGACACAAATAAAATAATAAACTCAAAAAGATAATAAGACTGGTCAATTGACCAGTCTTTATTATTTAGAGTCGATATTTTCGATTGTTAAAATTAAAGTTTTTAGTGAATTGAAATAGTCGTCAATCTTGTCACCATCAATCTCGCCCATCTTGTTTTGAAGCTCTACTTTAAAATAATCTAAGAACTCCTTTGAAAGTTTTTCACCTTCAGATGTTAAGGAGATAGTATATTTTCTCCTATCTTTCTTATCTTTCGTTCTTTCAACATAGTTTTTCTTTTCTAAGTCATCAATCATACTGGTCATACTGCCTTTTTCAATGTTCAACATATAGCATAGTTCCCCCATGCTTATTGATCCATAATTTTTAAGAAAAGTCAAAGCCCTTATTTGTGTTTTGTTAACGTTCTTATCTTGAATAAACATTTTAATATATTCCAAATAAAACTCATTATACAATTTTGGCAATGATTTTACCAAAAAAGAAATTGTCATATCAATATTCGAGTGCATATTTTTTCCTCCCAACTCCTAAAAAAATTATTAAAAAAATACTATATTTATTGTTTTAAATATCAAATATATTTTAAATCTATTATAAGTGTTTTTTCTATATTTATCAATCATAATATCCTATCAACTAAAAAAATATGCTCATTTATTGATTTGTTAAGTTTATTATGATAAGATTATTAGGTAACCGATAGGAGGTAATGTAGTGTTTGAAATTTTAAAAGTTCTTTTCCTCGGAATTATCCAAGGAATAACGGAATGGTTACCGGTTAGTAGTACCGGACATATGATCCTCGTTGACCAATTCCTTCATTTAGCAGGATCTAAAAAATTCATTGACACCTTTCTTGTTGTAATACAGTTTGGGTCAATTTTAGCAGTTCTTCTACTTTTTTTCGAAAAACTCAATCCTTTTTCTAAAAGTAAGAGTTCTCGTGAAAAAAATGCAACATGGAATTTATGGCTAAAGGTCATTATTGCTGTATTTCCATCAGGTATAATTGGGGTTCTTTTCGATGATGATATTGACAGAATATTTTTCAAACCGTCTGTTGTTGCTGCCGCTTTGATAATATATGGTATTATTATGATATGGTTAGAAAATAGGCATAAAAGACCACAGATAACAAAATTTAGTCAACTATCCTATAAAACCGCATTTTTCATAGGAATGTTTCAAGTGTTAGCCCTTGTTCCTGGTACTTCAAGATCAGGTTCAACTATTATAGGAGCTATTTTACTGGGAACTTCGAGGTTTATTGCAGCAGAATTTTCTTTTTTCCTTGCTATACCAACGATGTTGGGAGCAAGTATGCTTAAGCTTCTAAAATCAGGTTTTGCATTTACTGGATTTGAATGGTTTTTAATGTTATTCGGATTGCTTGTAGCTTTTTTTGTATCTATTGTTGTTATTAAATTTTTTATGAGTTACATAAAAAAACATGATTTTAAAGTATTTGGAAAATATAGAATAGTACTCGGTGTAGTCGTATTCCTATTCTTTGCATTGTTTAAATAATATTAAAAAACAGCCCGAAATTTTATCCTAACTTTTTTAAGCTAGAAAATAAATTTTAGGCTGATTTTTATTTTTCTATTTTATTTATCCAAATTTTTACTAACTTTAAATTATTATATCTATCGCCATTTATTCTGGCTAAACTATGTTTTTATTCTTGAGATTATACCATTATCTTATTATTTATCATTTTTATTTAATAATTTAATAATGTCGCTATTGTCTTCAGAATATGAAACTACAATGCTCAAATACTCCTCTGCTCTAGTCATAGCAGTATACACTTTATTTAAATCTCCAACAAAATCATTTACTTGATAGTCTTGATTTGTAGGAAGAATACTTTGATTATACAACATTTCTAACTCGCAAATGATAACAGCTTTATATGAGAGTGATTTAATGGAATAGATATTGGAAATAGTAATTCCGTGTTTTGGTGTAATGTTTGTAATAGAATCTTCTGCATACATATACTCTATTCCTGATTCCTCTAGTGACTTTCTCAACATATATTGAAAATAAATAACCTTTCCGTTTTTCAACTTCTTTTTATTGTATGGATATACAATTGCAATTTCTTCAAACTTATATCCCATATCTTTTACAAGGTGCTGTACTTCCCATATTACTGAGTTAATCTGGTCATCTAGATCCTCTACTTTTACAATATTTACATCTTTTTTTGTCTTCCACTCCGAATTAGTCTCCATGAATACCTTAAAAACAATATTATCCCTCAATGTACTAATTAGGTTATTACAATTCCTGCAGTAAGAATTAATAAATTCAGTTATTTCAAAACTCTGTCTGTAATTTTTGCTTAAGAATAATTCATCTTCATATTTAAGAGTTTTTATTCTACATTTATATATATTCAAGCTGTTATTAATATTGTATGCCTTACAAACACATACATTGAAAATGTTCTTTGTTTTATATAAAAATTCATAAATAAGATTTATTTCATCTTCTGTGAAATTTTCACCTTCATCTACAAATATACCCTTAAACATTTTTTTATTTTTTATACTATTTTCAATTTGTTTCATAATATTCATAAAGGCTTTATCATAATTCGTTTTTAATAGATTATGATCTACTACCAACTCATTAACTTTTGCAAGTTTAAAAATAAAAGAGCTAAATGTTAGTATTTCAATATTACTCATATCTACTTTTAGAATATCAAATAATTCTTTATATCGATTATATTGCTGTTTTGTATATGTTAAAACAAGAAATTTATGATGCGGATATATTTTTGACAGTTTTATTACTCTTCCTAACATTAATGTACTCTTACCTGTTCCAGCTCCACCTAAAATAGCATGGTTCCCATAATTAGCAGAGGACACCTCAACAATTTGACTTCTTTCCATAAGACCTAATCTGTATGTTAAATTTTCATTTGAAAAAACAAAGTCCTTCATTTTAGAGTTTGCTTCATTTTTATTCTTTATTACAAAATATTCTGTGCATATCCTCATTAGAAAGATGGATAACTTTATTTCATTATTTTCTTCAGATAAATAATCAACAAAAGGTTTATCAGAATCTAAGGCATTTGAAACTCCTTCACCAAAGATTACATTATTTTCAATAAACTCATCGTAACCATACTTTTCATCAATTTGGCTAATGTAAGGCATCACAAAAACATAATTATAAGCTATGACTGGAAAGTATTTTTCCATTTTTTTTGATAATAGCGTACATTCTTCACTCATTATCTCTAAAATTTCTTCATCAAGAAATTCAAACACATCTTCAGTAGTGTCCATGTACTTTATAAATAGTATCCTATTATTTTTTATATATAACATATCGGTATTTACACCTTTAAATGGAATCACTTTTGGAAGCACAAATATATCTTCATCCATGTTTTCATATATCTTTAATTCAATATCTTTCAATTTAAGAGCGTCGAGATTAGAAACGATATCAGTAAATTTTTTCAATATAATCACCCCTGTCTACCTAATTATATCATATAAATTATTTTAATATCAACATAAAGGGCTTATTAGAAATATAGAATACTTTTTTTGCATAAAAAAAGACGCCGATAGAATTATCTACCAACGTCTTTTATAAAAGTTTATTACTCATAAACACAATGCTCTTTGTAATTTACCCTTATTTTGCGTAATCTGTTGCCCTTGTCTCTCTTATTATACTTACCTTGATCTGACCTGGATAATCAAGCTCTTCCTCAATTCTCCTTGTCATATCTCTAGCTAGTAAATGTATCTCTTCGTCATTTACTTCTTCAGGTTTAACCATTATTCTAACTTCACGTCCTGCCTGAATTGCAAAAGACTTTTCAACACCCTCATAAGAATTTGTTATTTCTTCAAGTTTTTCTAATCTCTTAATATATGCCTCTAACGTTTCACGTCTAGCACCTGGTCTTGCCGCTGAAACAGCATCTGCTGCAGTAACTAGTACCGCTTCCACTGTCTGTGGTTCGTAGTCTCCATGGTGCGTGCTCATAGCATGTATAACATCCTTTGATTCTTTATATTTCTTAAGTAAATCCATTCCTATTTCAATATGTGTTCCCTCGACCTCATGATCGACAGCCTTACCAATGTCATGAACTAAACCAGCTCTTTTTGCCAGCTTTACATCCGCACCTATTTCCTGTGCCATTATACCCGCAAGTATAGATACTTCAATAGAATGTTTTAATACATTTTGTCCATAACTTGTTCTATATCTAAGCCTTCCAAGCAATTTGACTAATTCAGGATGTAATCCATGTACCCCAGTGTCGAACATTGCTTGTTCTCCAGCTTCTTTTATAATAGACTGAACTTCCTTTTTTGCCTTTTCAACCATTTCTTCAATTCTAGCAGGGTGAATCCTACCATCACCAATAAGGTTTTCAAGTGCTATTCTTGCGACTTCTCTTCTTATAGGATCAAATCCAGATAAAATTACAGCTTCAGGTGTATCATCGATAATCAAATCGATTCCTGTCAAAGTCTCAAGAGCTCTGATATTTCTACCCTCACGACCTATTATTCTACCCTTCATTTCATCATTTGGAAGAGTCACCACCGAAACAGTTGTTTCAGCTACATGATCAGCTGAACATTTTTGAATCGCATATCCAATTATCTCACGCGCTCTTTTGTCCGCTTCTTCTTTCGCCTGTGATTCCTTTTCTTTTATCATCAAAGACATTTCTCTTCTTACATCTCTTTCAGCATTGGAGAAGATAATCTCCTTTGCCTCATCTGTAGAATATCCAGATATACTCTCAAGTTTTTGAAGTTGTTGTGTTTTAATCTCTTCAACTTCACTTTCTTTTCTTGCAACTGTCTCTGTCTTTTTTGATAAATTATTTTCCTTTTGTTCAAGCGACTGCATCTTTCTGTCTAAAGTTTCCTCCTTTTGAAGGACTCTCTTTTCATATTTCTGTACTTCGTTTCTGCGTTCTTTATTTTCCTTTTCTCCCTCAGTACGTAATCTATGAATTTCTTCTTTAGCTTCAAGAAGTTTTTCTTTCTTAACAGTTTCAGAATCTCTGTTGGCTTTTTCTAATATTTCTTTGGCCAAATTTTCAGCCTGTCCTATTTTTGCCTCAGAGATGTTTTTTCTGATAACATAACCAATTAATAGTCCTATCGCTCCTGCAACTACACCAGCGATAATATAATATACTATAATTGTGTCCACCTCCTTTTTAATATTCTGTTTTCAAGGTTCTAATTTTCTTTTCATGATACTGATTATTTACATAAAAAGTACTTAGCTTGTTAAAAATCATAAATTTTAGTTAGGAACTTAATCCTATATATTATTTTATAATTTTTTGTATATAATGTCAATTAGTTAAAAAATACAAATATGCTGAATCCCTTATATAGTATCATTTTTTTGTTAAAATTTTTCTTATTATCAGAAAATTTTCTCCAAAATATCCTTATTATGAGTTTAAATACTAGATATTTCATGATTTTATTTCAGATATATTCACAATATTATCTTAACAGTCATTTATTATTCATCTTTATTATCTTTCAAATAATGATATATTTACAGCTTTATCTTAACAACATAATCAATTTATATATAAATCTATATTCACTAACTTTCAGACACAAAAATAAGGACTTAATAAGCCCTTATTTTTTAGATTTTAATTTTTATATATCGGTTAAACTTTAATATCTAAAAA
>JBDHVM010000089.1:0-5874 GCA_039809725.1 Peptostreptococcus sp. | reverse complement strand
AAAAGTAGACTATGCAACAGTTAAGGCTGAAGCACTAGAATACAATGCAAATAACGTAGAGTTATAAATTAAAAAATAAGTATGATTAAGAGATATTAAAAATAATAAAAGTAAACTAAGGGGCTGAGTATCAGCCTCTTTTTTTTATACTACACCAAAAAAAAATGCAGATAGTTTTTCTATATAGTATAATAATATGTATATAGAATGAAGGATTTTTTGAAAGGAGGTTACTAGTGTTTAATATTGATGAACATTTAAAGACGTTACCAGATAGCCCTGGCGTATATTTAATGAAGGATAAATTTAATAATGTAATATATGTAGGTAAGGCTATATCATTGAAGAATAGAGTAAGACAGTATTTCCAATCTTCAAGAAATCATTCTAATAAAGTTAGATCAATGGTTAAAAATATTAAGAGCTTCGAATACATAATGACGGATTCTGAGTTAGAGGCATTAATTCTTGAATGTAACCTTATTAAAAGATACAAGCCAAAGTACAATGTTTTACTGAGAGATGATAAAACATATCCATACATAAAGGTGACTATGAAAGAGGACTTTCCAAGGGTGCTTAAAGTTAGGCGAATTGTAAAGGACGGAGCGAAGTATTATGGTCCATATTCTAATGTAGGGGCTGTAAATGATACTATAGAAGCGATCAGAAATATTTATCCCATAAGAACCTGCAATGTAGATATAGAAAGATATATAAAAAATAGAATAAGACCTTGTCTAAACTATCATATTAAAAGGTGTGTCGGTCCTTGTACGGGAAATGTTTCAAAAGAGGATTATAACGCTATGATAAAAGAAATAAATCTTTTTTTGTCAGGTAGAGAAGAAAATTTGATAGATGTTTTGACTGAAAAAATGAAGGATGCTTCAAATAAATTGATGTTTGAAGATGCAGCAAATTATAGAGATAAGATAAATAGTCTTAATGAAGTCGTACAAAAACAAAAGATAACAAATGTTCAGCAAGACTCAGATCAAGATGTAATTGCAATGGCAAATTTCGATGAAGAAGCCTGTGTGCAGGTATTTTTTATTAGAGGTGGAAAAATTTCTGGTAGAGAAAACTTTATGCTAGAAGGTGTCAGAGATAATGAGAGATCTGAGATACTGAGTTCATTTGTTAAACAATTTTATATGGCACAGGAATATGTTCCAAAAGAATTGTTATTAGAAGAGGACTTTTTAGATAGGGAGATATTGGAAGAAATGCTATCGGCAAAAAAAGGTTCTAATGTTAGCATTAAAATACCGCAGAAGGGTGAAAAACGTGCACTAGTACTGATGGTAAGAAAAAACGCTGATGAATACCTTACAAAGTTTGACGATTTGAAGAAACGAAAATATGAAAAAAGTCTTGGTGCACTTGAGGAGCTAAAATCGTTACTTAAAATAGACGGTGATTTAAATCGAATTGAGGCTTATGATATTTCAAATATACAGGGTGTAGATTCAATAGGAACTATGGTTGTCTACACAAATGGACTTAAAGATAAAAAAGAGTATAGAAGATACAAAATAAAGACTGTAGAAGGTCCAGACGATTACGCATCAATGGCAGAGGTAGTTGAAAGACGGTTAAAACAAGATTCACGTCCAGATTTGATTTTATTGGATGGTGGAAAAGGGCAAGTGTCTGCTGTATCAAAAATTTTAGAGGCAAATGGAGAAAATATACCACTTTGGGGTATGTATAAAGATGATAGACATAGAACTAAAGGACTGATAAACTCTGCAGACACCATAGAGCTTGATAGAACATCTAGTCTTTATAGATTTGTTGCAGGCATTCAAGAAGAGGTTCATGGGTATTCTATTTCATATCATAGGACTTTGAGAGAAAAAAAACTTACGAAGTCATTGTTGGACGACATTCCAGGAGTTGGACCTAAAAGGAAAAAGGCGCTGATGATAAAATTTAATGATATCGAGAAAATAAGACAGGCGACAAAAGAAGAGTTACTAGAAGTAGAAGGTATTAACTCATCAGTTGCGGATAATATATTGGTTTACTTAAGGAAAAATAAAAGATAAGTATTAAAAAATATAGAAAGATAGATGAGGTAAAGTATGCAAAAAGTTACGGTAAGAGAGTTGATAAATGAATTAAATTTAAAAGAAATAATATCACCACCTGGAAAAGCAGAAAAAACTTATATTACAGAAAAGGAAATAAATAGACCTGGGATTCAGTTGGCAGGCTACTTTGACTATTTTACACCAGAGAGAATACAAATAATTGGAAAAACAGAATATACATTTTTTGGAAACTTTTCAACAGAACACAGAGAAAAGACTTTGGAACAATTTTTTTCGTATGACATTCCAATAGTGGTTATTACAAGAGGAATGAAATTAAGAGATGATTTTTACAATTACGCAATAAAAAATGATATTATCGTTTGCTCTACCGAAAAGATAACAACAAGAGTTATTAATAAGTTGTCTGCGTTTTTAGAAGATAAGATGGCTCCACAAGAGACAATTCATGGAGTTTTAGTCGATATAAATGGTGTAGGGGTGTTGATAAAGGGAGAGAGTAGTATTGGTAAGTCAGAAACAGCTCTTGAGTTGATTCAAAACGGAAATAGGTTAGTAGCTGATGACGCCGTAGAAATTAAAAAGGTGGATGATGGGCTTGTAACTGGACAAGCGCCAGAAATTCTAAGAAATTATCTTGAAATTAGAGGTATAGGAATAATAGATATTAAGAGTTTATACGGAGCAAGAGCTGTCAATATGACAAAAAAAATTGACCTAATAGTATATCTAGAGAATTGGAATCCAGAAAAATACTATGATAGATTGGGACTTGATAGAGACTACGAGTTTATTTTGGGTGAAAAAGTTGAGAAAATTGTAGTTCCTGTAAAACCTGGTAGAAATACTGCAATGGTACTGGAAGTTGCGGCAATGAATTTCAGACAAAGACAGATGGGAAATGATGCTGCAGTAGAGTTTTCGAACAAACTTACTAGTGTAATAAAAGATAAAGAAAAATAATTATTGATTTTAGCCAGTTTTTTGGTCAAAAGTATTGTTATTTTTTTTCAGATTAGTTATTATATAAGTTGGTATATATTGTTCAAATTGTGGAAGGAGGGAATTATGGATAAAGTTGAGATTTACAATTATTTAAAAGAAGTTCTGGATGAAGAACGTATTTTTATAGATGAGCCTATGAATAGTCATATTTCCTTTAAGGTTGGAGGTCCTGCAGATATTCTTGTTAGACCTAGGACAGAAGAGGAGATACAGAAAGTATTCAAGCTTGCTACAAGTGAAAACATACCTTTCTTTATAAAAGGAAATGGTACTAATATATTGATAAAAGATGGTGGATTTAGAGGTTTGGTGATAGAGCTTGCCGATAATTTCAGCGATTACAAAATTGAAGGAAATGAAATAATAGTTCAAACAGGGGCGTTGCTTTCAGTAATAGGTAGAGAAGCTATGAATGCCTGTTTAACTGGATTTGAGTTTGCATCTGGTATTCCAGGGTCACTAGGTGGCGCATTAGCTATGAATGCAGGTGCCTATGGTGGAGAAATGAAAAATATTGTCAAGTCAGTTAGATTGATGGATACTGATGGAAATATTGTTGAGTATAGCAATGCTGAAATGAGATTTGGATATAGACATAGTAGACTTACAGATGAGTGTATGATTGCCATTTCTGCGGTTATTGAGCTTGAAGAAGGTAATTTTGAAGAAATAAAAGAAAAGATGGACGATCTTACTTATCAGAGAAAAACTAAACAGCCTCTTGAATTTCCAAGTGCGGGGAGTACTTTTAAAAGACCTCATGGATATTTTGCAGGTAAACTGATACAAGATTCTCAGTTAAAAGGCAAGGCGATTGGTGGGGCGATGGTATCTGAAAAACATTCAGGGTTTGTTATAAACTATAACAACGCAACAGCCAAAGACCTAATTGAGCTGATTGAACACGTAAAATCGACTGTTTTTGAAAGTCAAGGTGTTAAGCTAGAAGAAGAAGTGAAAATTATCGGTGAGGATAAGGAATAGCTTGGAGGTAACAATATGAAAATTATTGCAGATTACCATACACATACTATACTAAGCTGTGGAAATAATGAAAAAAGGAGACATGCAAAGGGAACTATAGAAGAAAATGTACTATCCGCTATCGAAAAAGGTATCACAACTCTAGGGATTTCTGAGCATGGATTTAACCATTATATTTACGGGCTAACTGTAGATAATGCAAAAAAAGAGAGAGAAGAAATAGATAGATTAAATGAAAAATACCCTCAAATTAATATACTGATGGGTATGGAGTGCAACATACTAGATGATAGTGGAAAGATTGATATGCCAGAAGATTTGATTCATTATTTTGACTATATTCTGGCGGGTTATCATTTTGGCTCAAAGCCTACTTCACTGAAATCTCTTTTACATCACTTAGATAATTTGGTTACAGGTGGAAGATTTTCAAAGGAGTATAACACTAGAGCAGTTGTAAATGCGATGAAAAAAAACAAGCTATTGTATATCACACATCCTGGTGATAAAGGGATTGTGGATATTGAAGAGGTTGCTAGAGTAGCTGAAGAAACGGGTACTGGGCTTGAAATAAACGGGCATCATGACAGATTGAATTCTGAAATGATAAAAAAGATTGAAAATAGAAAAATCAAATTCTATATTGGCTCAGACGCACACGCTCCCAAAAATATTGGGAATTTTGAAAAGTCGTATAAAATTGTTGAGGAATCTGGAATTGATATAGATAGGATTGAAAATATCAGGAGGTGATAGTTATGAAATTTGTAATAGTAACTGGATTATCCGGTTCAGGCAAAAGTGAGGCTATGAACGCATTAGAAGATATGGGGTTTTACTGTGTTGATAACTTACCACCTGCTTTAATTGTGAATTTTGCAGAACTTTTCTTTCACGCAAATTCCAATATAGATAAAGTAGCTCTAGGGATAGACATTAGAGGAAGAGAATTTTTTCAAGCATTAAATGTTGCATTAGAACAACTTAGTGCAGCAAATTTTAAGTATGATATGATTTTCCTTGACTGTGATGATAGGGTGCTAGTAAAAAGATATAAAATGACGAGGAGAAACCATCCACTAGCGGTAAATTCTCAGATTTCAGATGGAATAAGAAAAGAAAGAGTGATAATGGAGCCTCTTAAAAAGTACTCGAAAATGATTATTGATACATCAAATATGAAACCGAAAGATCTAAAAGCTGAAATAGCGGGAATATATGATGAAGGTGATGGGCTTGATAGTCCAAATATCACAATTTCTGTCGTATCTTTTGGATTTAAATACGGACTTCCTATTGATGCCGATTTAGTTTTTGATGTAAGGTTTTTACCGAATCCATACTATGTTGATGATCTAAGACCAAAGACTGGGGATGATCAAGATGTCAGGGATTTTGTAATGGCTACAGAAATCAGTGAAAAGTTTGTAGAAAAGCTTTTTGATATGTTTGACTTTTTGATACCTCAGTATATAAATGAAGGTAAACAGCATTTAGTGATTGGAATTGGATGCACAGGTGGCAGACATAGATCCGTTACTATTGCCAATTTGACTTATGATTATTTATCAGATAAAGGGTATAGAGCAGTAAAGAAACACAGAGATTCTAAGCTAGATTAATGGAGGCTTTTATGAAAATAGAATTGACAAGTACAGAACTGGTTCTATCCATACTAGCATTCCTCGGTGTTGTAGCACTTATCATATCTCTTTATGTGGTTTATAAGTTTATAAAGTTATATAAGAGGGTTTGGATTAGGATTAAAAAAACAATAGAAAATTTGAAAGAAAAATAATTTAAGCAAAGGTCGTTATAATTGGCG
>JBDHVM010000088.1:0-5932 GCA_039809725.1 Peptostreptococcus sp. | reverse complement strand
TTGGATGGAGTATTTTGTCGATATTCACTTTAGGAATAGGTTTATTATGGTTGGCACCGTATATGCAGGTTTCACTAGTAAACTTCTATCTAGAATTGTTAAATGATAAAGAAGAACTAGCGAGAGAGTCTGGACTAATCATCGATAACTTGAGCAATGCAAGTGATCATTACAATGGTTTTAGCAATGGGAATAGCTATGGATTTGAGGATAGTCAAAAAGATAATTTGATGAATAATGAAGATAATTCTGTGAAAGTTTTAGATGATACAGATAAAAATGATGAAATATTTTAGCACAAGAAATAATAAATAAGAAATAAATATTGAGTACAAAGAGCCGTCTGTTTGATAATATGTTTTTGTCATTTTGACGGCTTTAACAAACGCAAATAATATTGAATAAATTATTTGAGACATACAATAATAAATGATATTGAAAAAGAAATAAAAAGGATTCATCGTGGTTTTTTGTATTAGATTATGGTCATAAGGAGGAAAAAGAGATGAGCTATGACAGAAAAGATGATAAAAATGATCATATTAAAAAGGATGAAAAAATAATTAATTTCCAGTCTGTAAAGGACAAGGTGAAAGATTCCGACATTGAAAAATTAGAAAGTTATATGTATTCGCTGTATATGGAGCTTGCATCAGGAAAAATTACAATGTTTGAATTTACAAAAAAGATTTCTAAATATATGGATGATAATGGTATTTCAAAAGAAAAATTTGTAAATATGGAAAAAGAAATTCTTTTAAGATACGGTTTTGATCCAGATAATCTTCAAAATGATGATGAGGCTCTAAAAGATTTGATTAAAGAAGGTGAAGCTTTTTTAAGTACAGATGAAAACTTGACGTCAGATACGATGACGTCAGCTAGGAAGCTTAGCTTTTTTGAGCAACACGTGGATAAGATTGAGGAGAAAAAACTTCTTGTTTACTACTTGGAAAATGAAAAAAATAATGTAGAAATACATTTGGGAAATAATAAAATGACCCTGATAAGTGAGAATAAAATCGACTTAAGTGACTCTGAAATAAATTTATTGATAGCTGAGTACAGGGCTGTATGTGATGAAAAGTTGACTGTGGTGATATGTGAAGCGACCAACAAATACGATTATTTCTAAAGGGCAATTAGTATTAAACAACTCTATTTTTAGAGTTGTTTAATTTAGTTTACGTTGTTAAACTTTATTAAAGGTTTCTTTGATAGAATATAAAAAAGAGAGGTGATTGTATTGGGACAAGTAAAAAGAGGATTTTTCGGAGAAATTTGGGAAATAATAAAAATATTTTTAATGGCGATGATATTAGCTGTAATCATAGTTCAGTTTATTAGACCGACAAGAGTAGATGGACTTTCTATGTATCCAACATTAGACAACAATGACTATTTGATGATAAATAGAGTTACACGTTTTACTGGAATAAAAAGGGGTACAATTGTTGTGTTTGATAGCACTATGCCAGTTGCTACGGGTGTTCAGACCAAAAATCTAGCAAAGAAAACAATGGATTTTATTTTGCAAGATGATAGTAATACAAAAGATCTTGTAAAGAGGGTTATAGCAGTCGGTGGGGATCATCTATCAATAAAAAATGGTGTGGTTAAAGTAAATGGAAAAGCATTAGAAGAAAATTATGTTTCAAAGGGGAATTTCACGGAGGGAGATATTGATACTGTAGTACCTCAAGGTAAGTTGTTCTGTATGGGCGATAATAGATCCAGAAGTTTGGATAGTAGATTCTCAGAGGTAGGATTTGTGCCAGAAAATAGGGTCATAGGGACAGTATTGGTAAGGTTGTTGCCTCTTGATAATATAGGAACTCTAAAATAGTATCTTCTAGTATGAAATTTGTAAGTTTGGAATGGAGAATAAGCTATGAGTGGTTTAAGTTTTGTTGTCGATGGGAAAAAAATTGATTTCAAAGAAGATAAAGTAAGATTAAGTGAAATAGCAGATCTTGTAAAAAATAATTATAAGGGTCATATTTGCATGGGGAAAATAAACAATAGACTCTACGATTTAAATCATATTGTCTATAGAAATGAGAATATAGAACTTATAGATACAACAACTCCAGACGGTGAGAGGTTATACTATAGAGGTCTATCACTTTTATTGGTTATAGCATCGAGAGATTTATTTGAAAATTGTAAGGTGTACATAAAACACTCAATTGCAGGAGGTTTATACTGTACGCTTAACATGAAAAAGGACTTGACTGACGACGATATTGATTTAATCAAAAATAAGATGCTTGAATATGTAGAAAAAAATTATCCCATAGTGTGTAATTACCTTCCAAATGATCAAGCGATCGATAAATTTGAAAAAGTTAAAAGATTTGATAAGGCGGAATTATTAAAATATAGGAAAGACGATTTGACAAAAGTATATGAATGCAACGGATATTTTGACTATTTTTATGGATATATGTTTCCATCAACTTCATATATAAAGGATTTGGATGTAAAAAAGATGTCAGATGGACTTGTCATACTTGGACCAGAAAAGGGAATTAAGTCCACTATAGCACCGTTTAAAGAAATGAAAAAATTATCCGAGGTATATAGGGAGTCTGAACGCTGGTCAGAAACTTTGGGAATAGACACAGTAGTTGATTTGAATAAAATTATTGAAAAAAATATGTATGGAGAAATAATAAGAACAGTCGAGGCACTACAGGAAAAAAAGATTGCCGAGATAGCTGATGAGATAGTGCAAAGAGACAGTAAAGTGATATTGATAGCTGCTCCATCTTCTTCTGGAAAGACAAGTTTTGCACATAGACTTTCTATACAGCTTAGAGTAAATGGACTAAATCCTCTACCAATATCTCTTGATGACTATTTTTTGAATAGAGAAAATACACCTATAGATGAGTTTGGACAACATGACTATGAGTCAATAAATGCAATTGATATTAAAAAATTCAACGAAGATTTAATAGCATTGATAAATGGGGAAGAAGTTGATAAGATTGTGTTTGACTTTATAGAAGGAAAAAGAGTTGTTTTAGATGAAAAAATATCGCTTAGTGAAAATCAACCGATTATACTTGAAGGTATACACGGATTAAATCCTCAATTAACGAGTTTAATAGATGAAAATTTAAAATTTAAAATATATATAAGTGTAATAACACAGGTGAATTTGGATGATCACAATAGAATACAGACGACTGATTTGAGACTAATAAGAAGAATGGTAAGGGATAATAGTTTTAGAGGATACAATGCAGAAAAAACTCTAGGGAAGTGGGCTTCCGTTAGAAGAGGAGAGGATAGAAATATTTTCCCATATCAAGAAGAAGCAGATGTTATGTTCAATTCTGCGAGTGTTTATGAGTTGTCTGTACTAAAAAAACAAGCAATGGAACTTTTAAAACAAATAGACGAAGATAGTGAATACTATTTAGAGGCTACTAGGCTGAAAAAAATGCTACAATATTTTGAAATACTTGAAGATTTAGATGATATTGGACCAACATCTATAATAAGAGAGTTTATTGGAGGAAGTAGGATCGTTTAAAGATGTAGCTGGAGTTTGATTTGTTAATAATACTGAAATAATAAAAAAGAGGGTGGAAAAATGCCAGCGAAAAAGAAAAAAAAGGAAGTTGTAGAGATTTTGGATTTGTTGACACAAATGCACCCTGATGCCCATTGCGAACTGGTTCATGAGAGTGCATTTGAACTTTTAATAGCAACAATTTTATCTGCACAGTGTACTGATGTAAGAGTCAATTTGGTTACAGAAAAAATGTTTAAAAAATACAATAAACCAAGTGATTTTATGGCTTTAAGTATAAAAGAAATTGAAAGTATGATAAAAACGTGTGGACTTTATAAAAGCAAAGCCCAGAAAATAAAGGACACTTCAACAATACTTGTCGATAAATTCAAGGGAGAAGTGCCAGATACTCTAGATGAATTAGTAACATTGCCTGGAGTAGGAAGGAAAACTGCAGGAGTTGTGCTTAGCAATGCTTTTGGCGTACCAGCTATTGCTGTTGATACTCATGTATTTAGGGTGAGTAACAGGATAGGAATTGTCAAGGAAAAAACTCCTGAAAAAACTGAGTTTGCACTTATGAAAGCCATACCAAAGGATAGGTGGACACATAGTCATCATTTACTGATTTTTCAAGGAAGAAGGATCTGTAAGGCAAGAAATCCAGAATGTGAAAGATGTAATATAACGGATTTTTGTAACTATTATGAAACAGACGTGAAAAAAATTTTGTATAATAAAAAGTAAGGGGAAAAGATGGTAATAAACATAGTATTATTTGAACCAGAGATACCACAAAATACTGGGAATATTATTAGAACATGTGCAAATACAGGTGCTCAGCTACATTTAATAAGACCATTAGGTTTCTCTATGAGTGATAAACAATTGAAAAGAAGTGGGCTTGACTACTGGGAAATTGCAGATATAAAATATTATGATAGTTTTGAAGAATTACAGGGAAAATTTCCTGATAGAGAATATTTTTATGCAACTACTGGTGCGACTAAAAAACATTCGGAAGTGGAATTTTCTGAAGGGTGTTTTATTGTTTTTGGAAAAGAAACAAAGGGACTGCCAAAGTACATAACTGATAGTAATAAAGAAAATTGCATTAGGATACCGATGAGAAAACTTGAAAGAGCTAGGTGTCTAAACTTATCAAATTCAGTAGCAGTTGTATTGTATGAGGCTCTTAGGCAATTAGGATATGGAGATTTGGAGTAAATTGATATTTACAATTATCAACAAAGGAAATCTTGGGGGTATTTATAATGAATGAAATAAAGATTATTTGCGATAGTTTATCTGATATAACGGATAAATATATTGAAAAGTACGACATAGAAATGATTCCCTTAAATATAATAATAAACGGTAGGGAATACAAAGATAGAGTGGATTTAGATGGAGAAAAGTTTTATAAACTAATCAGGGATGAGAAGGTGGTACCTAAAACTTCTCAAATAACATATGCTGATTTTTATCAGGTTTTTGAAAAATATGCAAAAGAGGGAATGTCAATTCTATATATTTCTGCAGCTGCCAAAGCCACAGGTACATATCAAAGTGCGATGTTGGCAAAAGGAGACTTAGAAGAGGCTGATATTCATATTGTAGATTCAAACTCTCTTTCATTTGGTATAGCCTTAGCTGTTATAAAAGCATGTGAACTGAGAGATGAAGGAAAAAGTATTGAGCAAATTATAGATGTATTAGAAAATGAAAAAGACAATACATACGTGACTTTCTTCTGTGATGATCTTGATTATTTATCAAAGGGCGGCAGAATTTCAAGTGTAAAAGCAAAAGTTGGAACTGTTTTAGGTATCAAGCCGATATGTGTTGTAAATGATGGTCTAGTGGACAATGTTGCTAATGCTAGAGGAAAAAAACATATTGCTAACAAGATGATTGAGGTAGCAAGAGAGAATGGTGTAAGTGATTTGACTAACCAAACTGTATACATAGGATATACAGATGATATTAAAGAGAGAGATAGGCTTGAAGAGGCGATAGTTGAAGAGCTAAATCCTAGGAAAATAGAGTATTTTATGATTGGTAGCGGTATAGGAACACATGGAGGGCCGGGTACAACAGGATTTATTTGTAAAAAAGTATAGAAAAATTTATATTGAAATCATATTTTGAAAAGTATTTTGTACAAACAAAACCCTTTAGAAGCTTTTTCTTTGAAAAAGTGACTAAAGGGTGTTTTATTTAAGTACAAAAAATAAATTTTAACAAAATTAGCTAAAAAAAGAGAATATCAAAAAAATATTTATTGGTTATATCAATATCTATAAACTATAGCGCTTTTAAAAGTTCTAATAGATAATCCCACCTTTTTCCGATTGAGTCGATTTCCACATACTCTTCTGGAGTGTGAACATCATACATATTAGG
>JBDHVM010000087.1:0-6032 GCA_039809725.1 Peptostreptococcus sp. | reverse complement strand
TGATTCTACCGATGAAAGTTTTCATTTTTATAAGCTTTTCTAGAGAGTATAGAAATCAGTCCACCTGCGTTCTCTTTCATCCTAATCCGCCTCCAAGTTAGTTTTTATATATGTAATGTGTAATTTATTCATAAACCCCAAATAACAGGGTGATCTGAAAAATAGTTGCAGTGACAACTAATAGATATATTACAACTATTTAGTTGCTATGTCAACTATTTTTTTATTTTCTATCCATAGTTGAAGGTTAATATATTTGTAAAAATAGAGAAAAAATCTAGAAATAAAAAATTAGAAATAAAGAAATGAGAAAAAAATAGAAATTAAAAATAGAAACAAAAGATGTAAATAAAAAGGTGTAAATTAATAAACAGAAATAAAAAAACTTAACTACAGAAGCGATATTTCTCATACGTAGTTAAGTTTATTGTTTTATTTATACTAAATTTTTTAGTTCAATTATACTCAATCCACCAAGTTTGAGTTTTTCAAGAGTAAGTCCCTTCGCAAAGAAGTCGATTCCAATCACTACTGAAGCCAGAGTTATGACTGAGTCGATTACAGGTGTTGGAACATTAGAAATTTTTCCTAGGTCAGACCAAAGTACCAGTCCATCTTCTATGTCTTCAATAAAATATCTTGATTTGACAGTGCTAGGACCGTTGATTTTAGAAAAAACAGGACTTTCATTAAACATGAGATGTATTTCTTTTCTGTCAGGGGCAAAGTAACCTCTGTTTATTCTACTTTCAATTATATCTTCAAGTTGGTACCCAAATGCTTTTGCAATTTTTCTTCTCTCAATTCCAATTGCCTTTAATAAATTTGCAGTGTGTTCAGTGTACCCATCTCTGTAAAGAGAAAATGAATTACCTTGATTTTCAATCTGTCCAGTATTCAAAAGGCATGGACCAGGGTGAACTTCTGGGTTGGCATTTTCAAGGGTAATTCTCCAAATGTCTTCAACAGGTATTATCCCATCGTATATTTGTGAGATAAGTGAACAGGCTTCTTGAGTTTTTTCTTTTGGAAGAGCTGCAATTAACGTTTCTGTGACTTTTAATGAAAGATCAACTCTACCTTCTTCGTGATTTGCTCTTGTTGCATATGTAAGTGAATTTGATTCAGCTATAAAGAAATTTCTGTCTATCCCCAATTCTTTCGCCTTATTAATAAATCTTATTCCAGACATTGACGCAGCGGTGTTGAAATAGATAAGTTGGTTTTCTTTTACATACGGAGCTACAACTTCAGCATATTTTTCAACCAATAAGCCAGGAATCGTAAACATTATTATATCGGAATTTTTAATAGCATACTCTATATCAGTGCTACACTCAATATCATCCACAAAAGTATCTTCACCATTATAGTTAAGGAAAACTCCATTATTTTTTATAATTGCACTTAATTTATGAGATTTTTCTGGAAGATCAAATAGCACCACGTCGAATCCTTTTTGCCTCAAATCTGCAGCCGCTGTGATGCCTCCATTACCTGCAGCTATTATAGTAACTTTATTGACTTTTTTCATAAAACAGCTCCTTTCAATATTGGACTAGCGTACTAAATTACGCTTATCCTGATTTTAGAAAATATTGCACTAATATTATTATATACAAAAGTATTGAATATTACAATAAAAAATAAAATGATAACTGAAGTTTGCTTTTGAAAAAAATAATAACACAGTATTTTTATAAAATAACACAAGAATATAATGTAAAATACTATTTTGAGTTATTATATATGGATAATTTTTTTGTTGATAATCTAGATTTATATCTGTGTTGCACATAAAAATATAAAAGGGTATAATTATCATAAAGATAAGGTTATACAAGCAATTTAAAAATATTAATGATAGAAAAAAAGTCAAATAACTAGGAGGTAAAAATTATGGAAGGTATTCTTTTAGGTAAGGGTGAAGAAAAGCTATTTCTCAATCCGAAGATGATGAATAGACACGGTGTTATTGCAGGGGCAACAGGGGAACGTGTCATAATAGTGATGGGTGCAATAAATGTATTAGTATCAAGGTTTTCAGGAACTTTTATCAAATATAATTCATGCGCTGCTTAGAGTAATTAGACTATAATTGCAAAGGATTAGAAGTTCCATTACTTGGGAATAAGTGTATGGACAAGAAGGAGTTTATGGAATATAGTAAAAGAACAAATAAATTTGCATCTTGGTTTCCAAAAGAAATATAAGATAGGAGTGAGAATAGTGAAGGAAAGAAAGCAATTATTAACATAATACTATTAGCTTTAACACTGGTGATAAACGCACTTGGGGCTTTTGGATTTATTAATGGCAACTCACAAAAGGAAGTTTCTGACAGATATTTGACATTAATAACACCAAGCCCTAGCACCTTTAGTATTTGGAGTATAATATATGGGCTATTGATAGTATCAAGTATTGTGATGATAATTAAAAATGATGATTATTATAAAGAGGTCGTAAACAAAATTACTTTTCTTTTTAGGTTATCAAGTCTATTTAATATATTATGGATTGTGTCATTTTCTTATTTACAATTGGAATTATCAATTTTGTTTATTTTTGGTTTTCTATTTACATTATCATTAATATTGCAAAAACTATTATCTATAAAAGTGAAGAGACAATTTCTCATACCATTAACCTTTGGGATGTATACTGGCTGGCTTTTTATAGCTACAGTTGTTAATATATCTGCCACTTTAGTAAAGATTAACTGGAATGGATTTGGTTTGTCTAATAATTTTTGGGCTAATACAATATTAATAATTGCTGTTATTTTAGTTTTTCTAGTAAACTTAAAAAACAAAAATGCTATATTTCCATTGCCAATAGCATGGGCTTTTTATGGGATTAATAATTTTTTAAAGTCCCCTGATGGATTTTCAGGAATGTATCCAATTATAGAAAAGGTGACAATAGGTGGAATTATAGCCCTTTTGATTACATCAATATATAGATTATATAAAAACAAGTATAAAATTATTCCATCAAACTAACTATAGTATAAAATCTATTGTATAAGAAACAAGGTCTTATGTGATAAGACCTTGTTTGAGAATGTAAGGGGTGAAAATATGGGCACTTCAGTTGTATGGATTAGGAATGATTTAAGATTTCATGATAATACAGCTTTAATAAAAGCTATAAATCACACAAAAGATGATGAGCAATTAATAATTACTTTCTATTTAGATCCTAAACAATTTAAAGCTAGAACTAATAGTCATGATTACTTCTTTTCTTCCCTAAATAGCTTCTATAAAAGTTGTTTAAAGAAAGGTCTAGATATTTATTTTATGTATGGAGAACTTTTATATTGTTTTGATAAACTTCTTAAAGAATTTGGAAATATAGAAAGGATATATTTTAATATTGATGAGTCTGGTTATGGACAGATTAGAGACCAAGAAGTAAGTAGTTTTTTAAAAGAAAGGAATGTAGAAGTTCTGGCATATTACGACCATTGTATCCATTCAGCAAAGGATATATTAAAAAGCGATAATTCCCATTATAAAGTATTTACTCCTTATTATAATAATTGGAGAGAAGAATTTAAAAGTAGAGAACTAGATATTAATTATGATAAATTGATGAAGATTACATTGAATAATTTTACAGATAAAGATGAACAAGGGAGAGAGAAATTTTGTGAATTAATAGATGATGTGAAAAGGGACTTCTCTGAATTTGTAGGGGAAGAGAGAGCCAGGAAAATACTTAAGGACTTTGTTAACTTTAAATTATCTAAATATGACAAAAACAGGGATTTGCCATATACTGATGGGACAAGCCGTTTATCTTATTTTTTAAGTACTGGTCAAATATCTATAAGAGAAGTATATAATACTATAGTAAAAATGCCCTATTCCAAGGGCAAAGAAACCTTTATTAAGGAACTTGCCTGGAGAGATTTTTATAATATGATATATCATTTCTATCCCAATCAATACAATGAGGAAATAATCCCTAAGTATAGAAATATCCTTTGGGAATATGGGGAAGAGGACTTTATAAAATGGAAAGAAGGCAAGACTGGATTTCCTATAGTAGATGCCGCTATGAGGCAACTTAAAGAAGAAGGATGGATGTACAATCGTCTTAGAATGATTTCAGCCTCATTTTTAGTAAAAGATTTATTGATTGACTGGAGGTGGGGTGAAAAATACTTCTCTGAAATGCTTATAGATTATGATAGTGCTTCTAATATTGGTGGATGGCAGTGGGTTGCGTCTGTAGGAACAGATGCTGTACCTTACTTTAGAATTTTCAACCCAACTACACAAAGCCAAAAATTCGACCCAGAAGGCAAATTTATTAAAAAATATGTTAAAGAATTAAATGAGATTCCAAAAGAATATATACATGAGCCTTATAGACATATTAAACAACTAAAAAATCAATATGGAATCGATATAGAAAAATTATATTCTAAACCTATGGTAGACCACAAAATACAAAGATTAAGAGCTATAGAGATGTTTAATATATAAAGAAATGGAGGGAATACAATGAAGCCAAAGGTTATAATAAGCAGATGTTTAGGGTTTGACAGTTGCAGATACAATGGTGATATGATTACATTTGATCTTTTAGATATTATGAAAGATAAAATAGACTTTATCACAGTGTGCCCAGAGCTAGATATAGGTCTAGGGGTACCAAGAGAAAGCTTAAGATTGGTTATAAAAAATGATAAGATTGATTTAGTCCAGCCTAGTTCTGGAAGGTATTTAACAGAGGAAATGCAAAAATATTCAGAAGAAATATTAGAAAAGTTTTCAGATATAGATGGCTTTATATTAAAAGGTCGTTCGCCTTCCTGTGGGATAAAGGATGTAAAGGTTTATTCAGGCTTGGTGAAATCACCTGTAATTGAAAAAAGTCAAGGTGTTTTTGCTGGGGAAGCAATTAGGAAATTTTCTTATCTCCCAATTGAAGAAGAAGGAAGATTAACAAACCTTAGTATAAGAGAACATTTTTTTACCAAAGTATATTTAATCTTTAACTTTAAAAATATAGTAAAGAATAATTCTTTTAAGGATCTAATTAATTTTCATGCTAAAAACAAGTATCTATACTTTGCATATGATCAAGCACAAAAAAACAAGCTAGGAACTATTGTAGCAAATCATGATAGGAATGATTTTCAAGTAGTTGCAAGGGATTATTTTGATGAAATGACAAAACTACTTTCAGTTATGCCATCTAAGAAAAATTATATTAACGCATACCAACATATATTTGGATATTTTTCCAAATATATAAGTAAAGAAGAAAAGGTGTTTATTTTAGACTTAATTGAAAAATACAGAAAAGATCAAATATATAAATCCACCATATCAAGTGTTTTAAAAAGCTATTCCATAAAATACAATATTGAATATTTGTTGGACCAAAGTATTTTTTCTTCATTTCCAGATGAACTGGTTATATTGGATGATAGTGCACGGGTTTAAAGATTAGATTTTAGGAAGCCTTTAATCAAATCCAGAGATATGGAAGACATTCATATAAAAGCTTTACGGATACATACAAATATTTGTAGTTAGTAATGGTGTTGATACAAAATCCTTTGCTAATCGTGAACCATGGCTACAAATGGTATACTACAGGAACTGGAAAGACGATTACATTAAAGGTTGTAGCTGAGCAATTATCAAATTCTGGAGTACCAGTATTTCTTTCCGATGTTAAGGGCGATCTATGTAGTTTGCTGACAGAAGGAACTGGAAATGAAAAAATACAGGAGAGAGTGAATTTTATTGGAATTGATGATTTTGAGTTTGAATCGTTTCCAGTCGAGTTTCTCGATATATTTGGTGAAGAAGGCACAACAGTTAGAGCGAGCGTTTCACAAATGGGACCTGTAATGTTTTCTAAGTTGCTATCTTTAAATGATGTTCAGTCTGGAGTGATGAATATCGCATTTAAAGTTGCGGACGATAACGGTTTGTTATTGGAAGATTTGAAAGATTTAAGGGCGGTACTAAACTTTATAAGTGAAAATGCAACTGTATTGACAA
>JBDHVM010000086.1:0-6056 GCA_039809725.1 Peptostreptococcus sp. | reverse complement strand
GAACTGATGAATAAAAAGACAGAACCTAAAAACAGAAATGAAGAAGAAATTGCAGGATATAGACATGTGCTTGATATTATCCATGAAAATTATGCCTATATAGAATTTAATAAAAATGACATCTTAACACTTCATAATCAGTTATATTCTTATTCCTATATAAATAATAAGGGGAAATTTAAGACTATGGATAACACCATTGTAGAAGTGGATGCTTCAGGGAATAAAAAAGCGCGATTTCAGCCGGTAAGCAGCTTTGAAACGGAACATTACTTTGATAAAATGGTGGATGCTTACAAGGAAGCAGTGAAAGCAAATATTCCTCCACTTATTTTAATACCTGCACTTATACATGATTTCTTATGCATTCATCCCTTTGATGATGGTAATGGAAGAATGAGTAGGATACTGACACTTTTATTACTTTATAAGTGCGGTTATTTTGCACAAAGGTATATCAGTATAGAAATGCTCATTGAAGAAACCAAAGACTCTTATTATGAAGAATTACAGAACTCCAGTGAAAAATGGCATACCGGAGAAAATAATGAACTTCCATTCATAAAGTATATGCTAGGGGTATTCTTAAAAGCATATAAAGAATGTGATGACAGATTTAACCTAATTGGAAAAGAAAAATTGACTTCACCTGAAAGAGTATTTTCTGTTATTCAAAAATCATTAGAGCCACTTTCCAAAAAAGATATTATGATTCTTTGCCCGAATATATCACAAAGGACAATAGAACGAGCTTTAAAAGAATTACAGGACAATGAAAAGATAAAACAGGTAGGCAGTGGACGTTCAACAAAATATATAAAGATCTTACTCGGCAAAGATCAGCCTCGTTGAAACGCTTATGTAGAATTTTTAGCTAAAGCTAAAAATTCCTTGAGGTTTGTCTTGTTATAACTCGGCGAAGAACATGCCTCGTTGAAACGCTTATGTAGAATTTTTAGTTAAAGCTAAAAATTCCTTGAGGTTTGTCTTGTTAAAAGAAGAGGGGGATATTATGGACAATAAAGTATTAAATGAAAAAAACGGTATTAGTTATTCTAAATCAGATGAAAAAGTATGTGTAGGGTTTTATGAGTTCAATGAAAAAAATAAAAAGTATCTGTTAAAAATGATGAAAGAATTTTATAAATCAGATGCAGTTTCTCACCCTATACCTACTGATATTATTGAAAAGTTACTTGAAGATATTTTATCAAAAGAGTTTGGAATAAAAGGATACGAAATATATATTGATTCGAATCTCATAGGTTTTGGGATACTGACAACTTACTATACATCTGAAATTGCTGGAATAACAGTCCAGTTTGAAGATATTTATATACAAAAGGAGTATAGAAGCAATGGAGTGGCTAGAAAATATATAGATTATATTATGAAAGAGAATCCAAGTGCCAAGAGATTTAGATTAGAGGTTTCACCAACTAATAAAAGGGCTATCAAACTATACACTGAGTTGGGGTTTGAAATGATAGAATATCATCAGATGATAGTTGAAAAATGATGCAATGACTTTATCTAAAAATTCAGCAAAACTTGACACTGTAGAAAAGAATTTGTTTTAGATTAATTTATTCCGATGTGATATAATAAAAACAAGAAGTACTGAATATTGTTGTACAAATTTATATGATTGGAGCGATGAATATGATGGAAAATATGGTAATGATTACTTTTGAGAATATTGAGGATGCAAAGAGAGCGTATGCAACCTTAAAAAAGAGCACAAATGATGCGAGCATGGATTTTACTGCATTGCAGACAGTTTTAGTGCAAAATGACGGTGGAAAAATAACTGTACTGGATCAGCACGCAGAAGTATTTTCTGAACTTGGAAAAACAATGATTGGTGGAGTAGTAGGAGTAGTGTTGGGAGTTCTTATCGGTCCTTTTGCTGGATTTGTATTAGGTGGAGTTGGAGCTATGATTGGTTCTGGATTTGATATTACGGATCAAAGTGAATCAGAAGATATGTTGTACCAAATGTACTCTAGGATTTATAACGGAGATATAGCGCTGCTTTCAATTATTCAGGAAGATGATGAACTTGTATTAAATAGTATGGTTGGTAAGAATGCAATTGATATATATAGATGGGATGCTGCTGAAATAAGAGAAGAAGCCGAATATGCTACCTCAGTTAGGGATGTCTTGATTAAAGAGGGTAGAAAGAAAATGCGAGCAGAAAAGAATGAAAGTAGAATAAAGAGAATCACAGAATATAAAGATATGCTAAAAGATGAATTTAACAAAATAGGAAAATAGAAAATTAATTAAAAACTTTATTGGGGCTGCATATTGCGGTCCCACAATACTATACAGAAAGAAGTGATAATATGAATACGATTATGGAATATTTAGACTGGAGAGGAGATTTAAGTTTTGATGCATCGCCTTTTAACGATGTTGACAATCTTATTTTGGCTGAATTATCGTATTTAAATATGCCCAAGGTAGAAGGGAAGTCCACAATAGAGAAAGTAGCAAATAGGTATTTAGAGATAAATAATGTAGGAGAAAAAGCTGATAAACGAACTGTATCAAATCTGATCAGACGTATTGAAAAGCTGTTTATGAGAGTTGCAAAAACGAATAGATTTTCAAATGTAGTTGTGAGTGACTATATAAATAAGTTTGATGAAGTAAAGCAAAGCCAGTTTTCAGCGATGCTATTCACTATAAGTGAGAGACTTGCATATGTTGCATTTAGGGGAACAGACGATACTTTAATTGGATTTAAAGAAGATTTTAATATGAGTTTTTCAACACAGGTTCAAGGTCAAATAGATTCTGTAAAGTATTTAAAATACATATTGGAGAAGTATAAAGATAAAAAAATTATTGTAGGTGGACACTCAAAGGGAGGAAACTTCGCAGTATACTCAGTTGCTAGCCTTGAAGATGAGCAAAGGGATAGGATTATTCAGGTTTACAACAATGATGGTCCTGGATTTGCAGAGGAATTTATCAACTCTAAAGGATATGAAAAAACAGTGAATAAGGTGAAAAAATTTCTTCCAAAAGGCTCAGTAGTAGGTATACTGATGAATGATAACGAAAAGTACTATGTCGTAAATGCTAAGGGTAATACGGGCTTTACTCAACACGATGGTTTAAATTGGGAAGTACTAGGAACTGAGTTTGTCACTGTAAAAAATTTAAATGATCAATCTGTATTTTTTGATGAAACACTAAAAAAATGGCTAGATAGCTTAGATGAAAAGGAAAAAACTGAGTTCGTGGATAGTGTGTACTATTTGGTGAAAGGATCTACTAGCGCAACGAGATACACTGATATAACAAATAATCGAATGAAATCATCGATAAAAATACTAAAGGGAATTGCAGATATGGATGATGAAAAAAAAGAAGTGATTCAGGGTATAATATATAAACTAATAAAGAGCGGAACAGAGGTAAGAAGAAAAGAAGAAAGAATGAATAGGATAATGAAATTAATAAGAAAAGAGGCAAAATGAAGAAAATAATATATTATTTAATTTCTGCAATCACTATATTATTGCTCTTTATGTATGTAGAAAGTACATATAACTCGGTGAATATACAAAATTATTTGTTCCAGAATGACAAGCAGGTACAAATTAAAAATATAGGATTTAGTAGTCATTATTTCAAAGAGCCTGGAATGGAAATATATGATAAAATCAAAAGTGCAGCTGATAAAAATGCTGTAAATATTGAGATAATAGAAATAGATTCAAAGAATAATAAAATTGAAAATATAGGTATATTTGCGTATATTGGAAATGATCTCAAAGAATACAATAAATCAAAAAGTATAGACTCTAATATAAATATAAATAAACTAAAAGAAAATGATTGCATATCAAATAAGAATATCAAAAATCTAGGAAAAAATAAAAAAATTGCAGATATCAATACAAAAAATGATGAGTTAAACATTTCTATATTCAATTTAAGGACGATGATAAGAAAAAATGCAAACGTAGATTTGTTAATAACATCAGATAATAAAGCAAATATAAATAATTTTATTGATGATATAAAGCAATACACAAGCCATATTAAACGGTTGGATATAAATGAATATAAGGGAGTGTTGTTTCATGGTATTAATAGGGGGAAACTTTATTTATTTTTACTGCTGATATTGCTTTCATTTAATTTGGTTATTTTAAAAGAATATTTAAACAAGTATTATCAAAGAGATACTGTATATAAATTACTTGGACATGATGATAAATCGATATACAAAGATTTTTTTCAGGAATATTTATTAAACTCTTTTTTAGTTGAATTTGCTCTTGCAATTTCATATATTGTTTATAAATATAATTATAGTAATTTCTTTGTCGATAATGCAAAGTTATATTTTTTGAGTATTTTGACGTATTTCATTACAAAATACCTCTTGATACTTTTTATAATGATAAATAATCATTTATACAATAAAAAATATAAAAAGCAACTCTATAAATATAAAGATATATTTAGTTTTAAGAATATACTAATTCCTTTATATACTCTATCAGTGATATTGTTGTTGGGTGTCTATTTTACGAATTTTGATGAATCAGATTTTAATAGAATTAAGAGTGATTTAAAAAAATATGATAAATACATGGATTTGCGAATAATTTTGAGTGAAGATGAAATGGGCGGAGATGATAGTTCAGGTGAAACGCCAGTAGAATATATTAATATATTAAAAAAAATGACTAAACTTTGGATTGACGCAGATAAAAAGGGAGGAGTTTTATTTTATCCTTCAAACAGGATGCTCGGTGATGAGTATAGTGTCAAAGCGTTTACGAATGGATCTGTACATTTATTAAATAATAAATTACCAGAAGATTTCGGTATAAATGCTCTTATCAAATATGTAAAGAAAAATAAAGAAATACCAGAGTTTCACGCAAATAGAGCTTATATTAACAACAATTATTTGAAAGAAGTTCCAGTATATGATGAGTTTAATAAAAGAGTTACTAAGTTGAGCGAAGATGAAAATGTTATAAATGTCTTGGTTCCTAAAAGCTATAAAAAATATGGGAAGTTGATGTTAGATAGGATTAAGTACGATCATTACAGAATTAAATATTTTAAAGTACAAGCTGACGTAAATACTGATGAAGTGGTTTATAATTTAATGAATGAACATAAAAACGAATTAAAGCAAAATATAATATATATAAAGGATGGACAGAAATTTTTCACTTTTTCTAATGAAATTCCATTGAGTAATCGTTCAAAACAATTTACAGGAGTTCCTTATGCTGATCAAGCAATATTTTTTGTTGTTAACAAAAAAATAATACCAAAAAAGGATAAGGAAGCATTGATACAGCCATTGGGTATAGGTGTTTACAACAACTATATGCATTATAAAATCAATAATAAAAATAATTCAATAAACGAAATAAAAGAAATATTAGATGCGAATGGATTTAAGCACAGAAAAATATATTATAATAATATTTTTGATTCAATAAAAAGGTCTGCAGAAAACGTTAAAAACTTAAAAATAATAACGGGATTTTTTAGTGTTTTATTTTTGGTGGGGCTTTTCTTTATGGAATATGTTGAATTGATGAGTTATAGATCAACTAATAAAAAGAAAATAAATATAAAAAAATTTATGGGCTATAGAAGGATAGATATCTATATGAAATACATATTGCTTTATCTTGCTAGGTATGTAGTAACATTTATTTTTTTATTGATAGCATTGGTTAATCCAAAGATAATTGTTGATGAGATATATACGTATACGGAGGTTTGGATCGGATTAAATTTCAATATATTTATGAGTATTTTCATGCTGTATGTGATTTTTAATAGTATCATGCTTTATTTATTTGTTAGAAAAGTAGACAAGATATCTATTCAAGATATATAACTCGGATAAGATGTCCCCCTCCTCTAAACAAAGTGTAGGTGGCGGGTACATTTTGGATCTTCAGGCGGTGAGCATATCTCGCATCGTTGAAACGCTTATGTCGAATTTTTAGCTAGAGCTAAAAATTCCTTGAGATTTGTCTTGTTATAACTCGGCGAAG
>JBDHVM010000085.1:0-6068 GCA_039809725.1 Peptostreptococcus sp. | reverse complement strand
TATACTTATTCCAAAGATCAATTCTTCTATCTTTTGTAATTCTTTCAGATTCCTTGATTCTCCAGTCATCAATATTCTTATGATTTCCAGATAAAAGTACTTCTGGAACTTCCATTCCCATAAACTCTCTAGGTCTAGTGTACTGAGGATATTCAAGTAGATTACCTTCAAAGGATTCATCTTCAAAGCTCTGAGTCTGATTTAGGACTCCTGGTATTAACCTAGAAATAGAGTCAATTAATACTAGTGCAGGAAGCTCACCACCTGTCAACACATAGTCACCTATTGAAATTTCATCTGTAACTATCGTATCTATTACCCTTTGATCAACACCTTCGTAGTGTCCGCATAATATTATCAATTCATTTTCATTAGAAAGTTCCTTTGCAATTTCTTGAGTTAGGGTTCTTCCCTTAGGTGACATATATATAACCTTTGGTTTATCTACGCAATGGTTGTTGATAATATTTTCATAGGTAGAGAAAATAGGTTGTGGTGTCATAACCATACCGGCTCCACCACCAAATGGATAATCGTCAACTTTTTTATGTTTATTATCAGAAAAATCTCTTATATTAAACAGTTCTACCTGCAATAGTTCTTTTTCCACTGCCCGTTTCATCATACTTTCTCCAATGTATGCAGTAAATATCTCTGGAAAAAGTGTCATAACATTTATCTTCATATCTCTAATAATCCTGGTATTGGATTCACTGTTATTTTGTTATTTTCAATGTCTATTTCAGGAACTATTTCATAAGTAGCTGGTATTAAATGTTCTTTACCATCATCATTCTTTACTACGTAAATATCATTTGCTGAATACTGAAGAACATCTACAAGAGTACCAATTTTTTCTCCTTTTACAGTTACAACATCCATGCCTATCATATCTGCAATAAACATTTCGTCTTCATCTAACTTATAACTATTTTTTCTATCGATATATATATATTTACCAATAAATTGTTGAACAGATTCTATTGTATCAAAACTTTTAATCTTAATAACGATCATATTCTTTGCAGTTATTGCTACTTTTTCTACTAAATATTTTGTCTCTCTGTCTTTATCAACGTAAAAATATTTAAGTTCTGAAAATCTATCTACCTCATCACTGTGAGAATAGATTTTCAACTCACCCTTTAATCCCTTCGTTGTTACTATCTTTCCTATTTTAAAGTATTCGAGTTTTTTTATCATATTTTACCTCACAAATTCTTAACGATAAAAAGGATTAGGCAAAGCCTAATCCTCAACAATTTCTAAAGTTGCATTTACATTTTTCTTGTTGGAAACTGATTTCAATACTGTTCTAATCGATCTGGCAATTCTACCTTTTTTTCCTATTACTTTACCCATTTCTGAGTCTGCAACTCTAAGTTTTAGTACGATATCTTTGCCGTCTACAATTTCTTCGACTACTACTTTATCAGGATTATCAACAAGAGCCTTAGCAATACCTTCTATTAGCTCTTTCATATATACCATCTCCAAAAGGATTATTTAGATGCTTTTTTAGCTTCAAACTTTTCAATTATACCATTAGATACAAAAAGTTTTTTTACAACTTCTGTTGGCTGAGCACCTGTAACCAACCATTTTAATGCTTTTTCTTCATCAATTTTGATTTGCTTAGGTTCAGTAAGTGGATTATAAAATCCTATTTCTTCAATAAATCTACCATTTCTTGGTGATCTAGCATCCGCTACTACCACTCTGTAAAAAGGTTTCTTATGTGTTCCCATTCTTCTTAATCTTATTTTAACTGCCATTTCAAAATACCTCCAAATTATTTATTCTTTTATTTTATATTTAGATAACTCCAAAGAAGTTGTACTTCGTAAAATACTCAAAAATTATATCATAATTTTTTCTTCTTGTAAAGAATTATATCAAATCATATTAAATGTTAAACTAAAACGGTAATTTAAAGTTTTTAGGGAATCCTCCCTTTTTCATCTTACCCATTCCAGACCCTTGGAACATTTTTAACATTTTCTTCATTTCATTAAACTGCTTTAGTACTCTATTTATATCCTGTACGCTTGTACCACTACCCTTAGCGATTCTCTTCTTTCTAGATGCATTTAAAACTTGTGGATTTCGTCTTTCATACACAGTCATCGACTGAATAATCGCCTTTGTTCTTTTCATCTCTTTACCCTGTGCATCAACATCAACGTCGCCCATCTTAGATTTTAATGCTCCTGCACCTGGTACCATATCTAGTAACTTATCTAACGGCCCCATATTTTGAATCTGTTCTAGCTGAACTAAAAAATCTTCTAAGTCCATCTCGCTTTTTCTAAGTTTTTTTTCTAGCTCCTTAGCCTTTTCCATATCTATGGTATCTTGAGCTTTTTCTATTAAACTAAGAACGTCACCCATACCAAGAATTCTTGATGCCATTCTGTCGGGATAGAATGGTTCTAAGCTATCAAGCTTTTCTCCAATACCCACAAACTTAATTGGCTTTTTTGTCACTGCCCTAATTGATAAGGCAGCACCACCTCTAGTGTCACCATCTAACTTTGTTAGTATGACTCCGTCAATCCCTAGAGCCTCGTTAAAGCTTTCTGAAACATTGACTGCATCTTGACCTGTCATTGAATCTACAACGAGAAGTATTTCTTGAGGTCTTACTTCACTTTTTATATCCTTAAGCTCATTCATTAGAAGCTCATCTACATGGAGTCTACCTGCTGTATCTATTATTACTACATCGTTTAAATTTTTCTTAGCATGTTCAATTGATTCTTTAGCAATTGTGACTGGAGAAACTTTGTCACCAAGTGAAAATACAGGCACTCCTAATTTCTCACCTACGACCTGTAATTGCTTAATCGCTGCAGGTCTGTATACGTCACATGCTACTAACAATGGTGATTTTCCATCTTTTTTTAGTAAATTAGCAAGTTTCCCAGCAGTTGTTGTTTTACCTGCTCCTTGCAACCCACTCATCATGATTACTGTAGGTGGCTTAGATGAAAAAGATATTTTACTATGAACATCTCCCATTAATGCTGTTAATTCTTCATTTACAATCTTTATGACCGTCTGAGCTGGTGTAAGACTTTTCATAACATCTTCGCCAATACATCTTTCTTGTACCGCTTTTACAAAATCTTTTACCACTTTATAGTTTACGTCAGCTTCAAGAAGTGCCATCTTGACTTCTCTCATTGCGCCCTTTACGTCAGCTTCATTTAGCTTTCCTTTTGACTTTAGCTTACCAAATGCATTTTGTAGTTTATCTGATAGACCTTCAAAAATCATTATATCAACTCCCTCATCTGTTCTAAAATTACCTGTAGTTTATTTATTTTATCATGTGAACCACAATTAAAATTAGTAGATAAATCTTCTATTTCTTTTTCAAATTCTATTACAATTTTTTCAAGCTTCTGCGATGATTTTACCATTTCAAGTTTCTTTTCATAATCCTTAAGTGTGTTTTCCGACCTTTTTAGACTATCATATACGCTTTGTCTAGAAATATTCAACAATTGACTTATCTCACCAAGAGAATAATCTTCCTCGTAGTACATTGATATTATTTCTCTTTGTTTTGAGGTTAGTAGTGAAGCATACTGTGAATATAAAAGTTCGATTTCAACCATTTTTTCAATATCCATAGTGCACCTCCCTGTAAGGTTTTTCACCTTGACACTGTATTATAATACTCTAGTTATCTAAAAATGTCAATTACTTTTTAAAATTTTTATTCAATTATTCTCCGAAAATCGCATTTGTGAATGACTCTGGGTCAAAAATCTGTAAGTCTTCGGTTCTTTCTCCTACTCCAATAAATTTTACTGGGACATCAACTTCAGACTTTACAGCAAGCACTACGCCACCCTTTGCAGTTCCATCCAATTTTGTAAGTACGATTCCCGTAATATCAGCGGCCTCTTTAAATGTCTTTGCTTGAACTACAGCATTTTGTCCTGTTGTGGCATCAACCACTAAAAGTACCTCTTTTTTTGCTTCAGGATATTCTCTATCAATTATTTTAAATATTTTTCCAAGTTCGTTCATTAAGTTCGTCTTGTTATGAAGTCTTCCTGCCGTATCACAAATCAGAAGATCCACTCCTCTCGCTTTTGAGGCTTGTATAGAGTCAAATATTACAGCTCCTGGATCTGCTCCTTCTTGGTGTTTGACTATTTCTACTCCAACCCTTTTTGACCATACTTCTAATTGTTCCGATGCTGCTGCTCTAAACGTATCTGCTGCTGCCAATAACACTTTTTTATTTTCATTTTTATATTTTTGAGCTAACTTTCCGATTGTGGTTGTTTTTCCTACACCATTTACGCCCACCATAACAATTATTGCTGGAGATGGCTCAATCTTTAAGGTATTATCCCCTTCAGAAAGTATATCCCTAATAATCTCCTTTAATAGATTTTTTACTTCTATTGGATCTTTTACACCTCTCTCTTTGATCATATCTCTAAGTTTGTCAATAATCTCTAAAGTTGTATTCATCCCAATGTCTGCAGTGATCAAAACTTCTTCAAGTTCTTCAAGTAGGTCTTCATCAATTTTAGTATATGATTTTAATATACCATCTATTCTTCCAATGATGTTATTTTTTGTCTTTGCAAGTCCTTGAAGGAGTCTTGCAAATACACCTTGTTTTTCAGATTGTGGTTTTTCAACCCCCTCATTAATATCATCAGTTATACTATAATCGTCTTCTATGCTATCATTTTCATAATCATTTCTATCGGAAAATGTGCTCTCCTCATTTTTTATGTTATCACTGGATATATCTTCAACATCTACCTTTTTCACTACTTCTTTATCGTTTTCTAAACTGTTTTGTTCGACGCTTTTTTCAAGGTTTTCTAAACTATCACTTTCGGTGCTATTTTCATTGCTTTCACTTTTTTCTAAGCTATCATCCACTGGTTCTTTTTTCCAAAATTTAAACATTTTCCCTCCTACACTTCTATCATTTTCTCAGCATCTTTTAACATAATACTAAGAATAGAAGAAACTCCTTTTTCCTGCATAGTTACACCATATATATAGTCTGCTACCTCCATTGTTCCTCGTCTATGGGTAACTGCTACAAATTGAGTATCTACGCTTAACTCTTTTAAATATTCACCAAATCTAAATACGTTTACATCATCTAAAGGCGCCTCAATCTCATCTAAAATACAAAACGGAGTTGGCTTAGAAATTAAAATTGCAAAAAGTATACAAATTGCTGTTAAAGCTTTTTCTCCACCTGAAAGAAGTGAAAGATTTTTCATTTTTTTTCCTGGAGGTTGAGCTGTAATCTCTATATCGCAGCCTAAAACATCAGACATATCAGTTATTTTAAGATCTGCATTTCCACCACCAAATAGCTTTTTATACACTACTACAAAGTTGTCATTTATCATATGGAAATTTTCTAAAAACTCTTTCTCCATATTCTCAACCAGATTTTTTATCATTTCATTTAATGAAATAATCGAGTTTTCTAAGTCCTCTTTCTGTTCTTTATAGTATTCATATCTTTTACTCACTTCTTTATACTCTTCAATTGAATCTAAATTTACATTTCCGAGTAACCTTATTTCTTTTCTAAGTTTTTCAAGTTGTTTATGGTCTATCACTATATCACTATCTTTAAAGTCCAAAGCCTGTACATATGTCATTTCATATTTTTCATATAAATTGAATAACAAATTGTCTCTGCTATTTCTATTTCTTTCAAGTTTTGAATCAACCTTGAATTTTTCTTCTTTAACAGAAATATAATTTCTTTCTCTTATTCTTAGTTGCTTATTCTCATCTTCAAGCTTTAACTTTATTTCTTCTTTTTCTTCTCTTTTGAGCATTATATCATTGTTATTTTTCTCATTTATCAACTTTAATTCACTTAATTCCAATTTATACTGCTCTATTAGCTCATCTAAGCTGTCAATCTCAATTTCATTTTCTTTTATAGAATCAGTATAAGAATTTAGCTTTTCCTTATAATCTTTAATTGTAGATTCTATCCTCTCAATATCAGTTAGATTATTTTCAAAAACCTGTTTTATCCTTACAAGCTCTATATTTTT
>JBDHVM010000084.1:0-6115 GCA_039809725.1 Peptostreptococcus sp. | reverse complement strand
GAAAGGTGTAGAAAAGTTATATTTGGTAGGTGGATTAAATTCTGTAAGTGGTTTGACTATAAACTCAATTATCAATTTATACAGTTCTGATTATAGGGCTAATATTAGACCTAAAAGAGCAAGTGAAACAAATGATAAATTCACACTGACAAATGGAGAGGACTATCTAGGTTGGTACGTTGAATCGTCGAAACAGTTTAATAATTATAACTGGTATTATTTTAATGATAATGGTTATATGATCAAGAATTCGATGAAAGACGGTTGGTCTTTTGACTATAAAGGTATAGCAACTTTAACAGAGGATTCTATCAAAAATCTTGCATTTAACTTTTATAAAAACACATATGATGGTGAAAAAAATATAGATAAGTTTAATATCATAAAAAATGAAAATGGAAAATATCATTATGAATACATAAATTATGATGGAAAAAAAGACGAAGTAATAGTGTATATGGAAGATAACATGTTAATTGGAGAAAAAGAGGGATTAAAGTATATAGTATTTGATCCACAGAAAGTCGGATTTGATAAATTAAAATACTATTCAGAAACTCTAGGACTCCTATATAAAAGATTCTAATCAAATAACAATAAAAATTTATTGATTAAAAATAAGGGGGAAATATGGTTAAATTAGAAGTTTGTTGTGGTTCTTATGACGACGCTATTTCAGCGTTTGAAGGAGGTGCAAAAAGGATAGAGCTTACAAGTGCACTGTTTTTAGGTGGGCTTACACCGACAGTGTCATGTCTAGAATTAATAAAAAAGAAAACAGATTTAGAGGCTATCTGTATGGTGAGAACTAGAGGCGGTGGATTTGTATACAATCATAATGAGTATTCTCAGATGAAACATGAGTGTGAAACACTTTTAAAGAATGGCGCAGATGGTATTGTTTTTGGATTTTTACATCATGATTTTACTATTGATATTGATAAAACAAAAATATTTGTAAATCTAATTCATAAACACGGAAAAGTAGCTGTTTTTCATAGAGCCTTTGATTTACTAAAAGATCCACAAAAGGGAATTGAACAGTTAATTGAATGTGGTGTTGATAGAGTGTTGACAAGTGGATTGAAGCCTAAAGCTATTGAGGGTATCGAAATGATCAAGTTTTTAGAAGCAAATTACGGAGATCAGATAGAAATATTGCCAGGTAGTGGTGTGACTATAGACAATATTCAAGAATTGATACTCAAAACAGGAGTTAATCAGGTTCACGCATCATGAAAAACACTATTAGAAGATAACACATAAACAAACAACGGTGTTACATATAAATATAATAATGATAAAAAAGCATACTATGAGCTAGTAAATAAATATAATGTTTCAAAATTAGTACAAAAAATAAAAAAAATAGAGCAAATAATTAAATAAATCTTGAAAATAGAAGATGTTTAACATCGAACTGATCTAAACTGTGAAGGTGGGTTATTTAAGATCAATAGTTGACACTGCAAATTTATTGACGTATTATGTATATTATCTGATATAATTATCATAATAATGTTGAGAAAGTTGGAGGATAAAATGAAATTTCAGACTTTTGGTAACCCGAAAAATCCGGTAGCTTTACTAATACATAGTATTTTTTATCCAGGTGTTACTAGTTATAATACGTTAATACCATTACTAGAGAAGAAGTACTACGTAATAGTGCCAAATCTAGATGGTTTATCTTACCCGCATACTAATTTTGTATCTACTAGAGGACAAGAAGCAAAAATTTTAGAGTGGCTTAGGCAAAATGATATTACCCATATACATTTTTTATTAGGATCTTCATATGGTACTTCAGTTGCTTTTGAGATACTAAAAGAACAGTGGTTGTCCATAGATAAAGCTGGCTTAGATGCACCTGCACTTAAACAAAGTAAAATTAGAGGTTTTATTTTTTACCTTGAAATGAAAAAAATGATTAATTCTTTTATAAAAAAAGGTAAGGATGCATTTAATACAATTCCACATTACAAATATTTAAGTAAATCTGATGAGGATTATTGTTTGCAGGTTTTTAGAAATATGGATAAAAAATCGCTAAAAAAACTTGCCTATGCTTGTTATGACTATACACTGCCATCTCAGTTGTATAGAAGGGATACAAAAGTTAGATTTTTGTTTGGTGAAAATGATAAGGCAAAAATGAATTTACCAGAGATACGAAATTTAGACTCTGGAGAGATCATAATAATCGATGGAATGAGTCATATGCAATTTATGTTTGAAAAACCGAATGAGTTTTTAAAAGAATGCGGTTTAGAATTATAAATATTTTATTAGGAGGAATCAATATGAAAAAATTTGTTGTTGGTACGATACTTGGAGCTGCAATGGGGGCGATAGGCTATAAGTTGTATAAAGAAAATGAGGAACAAGTAAAGGATTTTTTGGAGGAACACTTATACGAAGATGATATAGATATTGAGGATATGGATGTAGAAGAGTTAGAAGAATTAAAAGAGCATCTAGAAGATATGCTTAACGCTAAATATCCTAAATATTGTGAAATTGATGAAACTGAAGAGAGTCAAGATAAATATAGCGATATAAATGATGATTTGTATGATGATGGAGATGATGACTATATTTTTATAGATAGTATATCTGAACCTGAGAAGAAGGAAGTAATCAGAGACGAATATTTAGAGTCAGCTGAAAGTAAGGAAAGCAAGTAAGTAGTAAAATATTATGAGATTAGTTATCTTCTAAGCTTTAAGTATATCTTTGAGCATATTAAGATAACTTTTTTCATACTAATATATTTATTATATAAAAAAACAGACAATTTTTATTTATAAATTGGTTTTGTTATTTTTTAGGAGGAAGAAATGAGTATTGATTTAGTTAGGGAATATTTTAAAAAATTTGGAAAAGATGGCGACGTGCTTGAATTTGACTCAAGTAGTGCAACAGTTAGTTTAGCAGCGGAAGCAGTCGGAACATCGGAAGAAAGGATTGCTAAAACGCTTAGTTTTATGACAAAAGAAGGACCAATACTTGTAGTTGCAGCAGGTGATGCTAAAATAAACAACAGAGCATTTAAAGATGAGTTTGGATGTAAGGCAAAAATGCTGACTAAAGAAGAAGTTGAAAATTTAGTCGGATTGATGGTGGGAGGAGTTTGCCCGTTTGCTATTAATGATGGAGTATCTGTTTATCTTGATGAGACGTTAAAAAGATTTACAACTGTGTTTCCCGCAGCAGGAAGTGCAAATTCTGCAATAGAGTTAACTTGTGATGAACTTGAAAAATACTCTCAGAATTTTGAAAAATGGGTTGCTATTTGCAAGATACCCGAGTAAGAATGGTTTACTATTACTAAACTATTAAAAAAATTTAAAAAACACGAGTTTTACATTACTAAATTTTGAACTTATATTAATAAGTATTTTACAAAATTTATATATCTGAAATACTTGATAACACAGTGTTTAGTCTAGTTATTAAAAATCATATCTAAAACGTTTGAAAATAAGGTTAAATACTTAACGCAAAAAAATGTAAAATCATTAAACGAAAAAGCTATTGAAAAATAGCTTTTTTTTGTATATAATTTAGATAGTAGTTAAGCTTAACATAATAAATAGGATAGCAGCTTCCAAAATATGTTGCGGTGTTATAGTAGGTAGAGACACTGCTTAATAGAGAGAAGGAAGGTTTTTATGGAAAAACAATGTATGATAAAAAAATTATTATACATTACAATAGGTGCACTGATTATTTCATTTGGTATTTACAATTTCTATTATCAAAATGGAATAACAGAAGGCGGTTTATTAGGTATTTTTTTAATATTAAAGAATCTGTTTGGATTTGATCTTTCAATGTCGAATCTTTTTATCGATGGAGCATTAATAGTATTTGGATTAAGATACTTTGGAAAAAGATTTTTTGGGTACACAATTTTCGCAACCTCAGCTTTTTCAGTTGCATACGCAGTTTTTGAAAAGATAGGATTTGTATTCACAGTAAACAACAATTTTATAGCTGCTGTGATAGGAGGACTGTGCGTGGGTGTCGGGTGTGGAATAATAATAAATTCTGATGCAGCATCTGGTGGAGATGATGTACTAGCATTGATTTTTTCGAAAATAACTAATATTGAACTAGGTAATATTTATCTGATTTTTGATATATCAATTTTACTTTTGTCTTTGGTGTATATGCCAATAAACAAGATTTTTTACTCGGTAATCGCCGTAGTAATTAGTGGAAAAGTAATAAATGTAATGTATAGAAACAATAAACAAGATACTCTTGTAGAAAAAGAAGATTCTGTGGCTGAAGAGAGATTAGTTGCATAATATATTTTTAAGCACACATTAGTGTGCTTTTTTATTTTTAACATATTTATTTTAATTTAGAAAATATATGTATTTTAATCAGAAAAAAATAATAATAGTATGATATTATGTTGCATAATTTTGCTAAATAGTATACAATATTTGTAGAAAAAGAAAAATAGTGCATACTAAAGGCGCAAATTAATTAAATAATTAAAATTAACACATATTTATTGGAGGATCAGATGAAAGTAAAAGTAGGTTTAAACGGTTTTGGAAGAATTGGAAGATCAGTTTTAAGGATTGCGGAGGAATCGCAGGCATTTGACTATGAGATTGTTGCTATCAATGCAAGGGCTAACGCAGAAACTTTAGCACACTTATTTATGTATGATTCAAATTATGGTATTTTTAATGGAACAGTAGATGTTCAAGATGAGAATACTCTTATCATTAATGGTAGAGAGGTAAAAATAACTAGAGCTTCAAAACCATCAGAAATACCTTGGAAAGATTTGGGTGTAGATCTAGTAATCGACAACACTGGTATTTTTAAAAACAGAGAAGATGCACAAGGACATATAAATGCGGGTGCAAAGAAGGTAATTATTTCTTGTCCAGCAAAAGATGAAGATTTGACAGTTGTTATTGGTGTTAACGATGATAAATATGATAACGATATCCACAATATTATATCAAATGCATCTTGTACAACAAATTGCCTTGCTCCAGTTGCAAAGGTTATCAATGAAAAGTTTGGAATAATAAATGGTATGATGACAACTGTTCATGCCTATACAAATGATCAACAGGTTCTTGATAAAACACATAAGGATCTAAGAAGAGCTAGAGCTTGTGGAGAATCAATTATACCTACAACTACTGGTGCAGCAAAAGCAGTTTCTTTAGTGTTACCAGAATTGGAAGGAAAGCTGAATGGATTTTCTCTAAGAGTTCCGACTCCAACTGTTTCAGTAGTTGACTTAGTAGTGAACTTAGAAAATAAAAATGTTACTGAAAAAGAAATAAACGATGTACTTAAAGAGGCTTCTGAAACATCATTAAAGGGTATCATGGGTTACTGTGATAAACCATTAGTATCAGTTGATTTTAAAAGAGACGCTAGATCTTCTATTGTAGATGCATTGTCAACAATGGTAATGGGCGATGGTCTTGTTAAGATAATATCATGGTATGATAATGAATGGGGTTATGCAACTAGAACTGCAGAGTTAACTGACATGGTTTCAAAAAAAATGAAATAATTTTTAGGGGTGGATTGTATAATCCATCCCTTTTTTATAATGAAAAAATAAATATCTCGAATTTATGATAACTATAACGATTCACAATTAATTGATAAATTAAACTAAAACTGTTATAATAAATAGTGTAGCAAATTTACGGTATAATAATGATAAAACTAAAGTATCAGATTTGTAATTATTAAAATAAACAACTGAATTTATGCTTTTTTATAGTAATTTACTTACTATTTAATTCTATTTTTAACAATATTATTCGATTTGTACAATCGTAAAAAGAGAGGATGCGAAAATATGGAAGAAATTAAAAATAGCCAAGGTTCATCGGAAGAAAGATTTGAAAAAGTTTTATCAGAAAAAGACATATTTGCTATTGCATTTGGTGCAATGATAGGTTGGGGTTGGGTAATCCTAGCTGGTTATTGGGTAAGAGGTGCAGGTTCTATCGGTGCCATGCTAGCTTTCGGAATTGCAGCAGTCATGATAATTTTCGAAGGTTTAATCTATGCAGAACTTACTGCTGCAATGCCACTTACAGGTGGAGAACAGCAGTTT
>JBDHVM010000083.1:0-6117 GCA_039809725.1 Peptostreptococcus sp. | reverse complement strand
TTATATATATTATTTAAAGATAGATAAAAAAATTGCTTCTTATTTGTCATTTTTGATTTCTTTTTATCTATTTGTGTTGTATACACCCCCAAGGTCAGAATTTTTAGCAATGTATTATATAGATGAATCAATAAAGCTTGATTCTGAAAATGAAGAATATAAAGACTTTAGAGAGTATGTACTTAAGGGCAATTAGTACTTCCTGATAAAGATGAACAGAGAGATTACTTTTCTATAAAGACATTTTCCGATATGACGCTTATATTTATCGGGATTGAACGAATGGATTAAATGTTCTATCTAAATAAATAAAGTATTATATAAAGTGTATTACTATAAATACATAAACCAAACATAATGAACATGAGAAATATTAGAATTGAAATGATAAAAGATGTTTTAAAGTTGCTAAAAAAAGAGTGCAAAATGCGTATATTAATCAATTTTAAAAAACGAATAATAAACATAATAGTAACAATAGGCTCTAAATATGTTGCAATTACTATAAAGTAAGTTCAGTAAGAGGTTTTTACAAAAAATTGAAATTAATCAAACCCCGTATTTCCAAAAGGAAAACGGGGTTTTTTAATTTAGAATCAGCTAAAATCACCTTGTAGTCTAGAGGACAAGGGGTATAAATCTTCTATAAAATCCTTAGCATATGCTCTTATTAAAGCAAATATAACAATATCATCATAATTTTCTGCTTTTGGTATTATACTAGTAAGTCTTTCTCTAAAAAGAATATATGTATCTTTGTTGTCTAAACTTTCCAAGTCTTCATATACTGAAATTTTTTTGAATAATAATAGGATTTTGCCCTTATCTTCTAAATTCAAACCTAAAGAAAGTAATAATAAGCTTAATGACTTTGGCTCACGAAGTGAATCTCCAACATATTCAGCCAGCTCATAAAGCGAATCTATAATTAGTTCTATTTTATTATCTATACTAGCCATGAGATACCTTCTTTCAAAGTAAGCAATATAATATTATTTTTTATTTTTTTGAAATTCATTAAAATTCTCCTCAGTAGTTTTTTTGACTATATCATATTCGATATAATGTAGTCAACATAAATTTAATAGTCTATTTCCTTTTTTAACTCTGATACAAATTTTATTTACCTTTTTTGAGTTTACGCTCGTTAAGATAAATAGAGTACGCAACTAATATTTTCAGAGAATACACTATGAGATTTATTGGTTCGTAGATAGATTTCTAGCTGGAGAGAAGTTGTTGTCTCGTTGAGTTGTTATGACGAGTCCAATCTCATTGAAATGCTTTTTTTGATATAATTTACTTAATGATCTTGACACTAAAAACTTAATACTTTTATAAACTTAGGGATCATTATATTTAATGCACAAAAACTGTGCGTACAGGGGGGATTTTTATGTTATTTAAAAAAACAACACTGTTGCTTTCTGTGATTATTGCGAGCTCTACGACGATAGGTTCTTTCGCAAAAGAAAATAATATTGTGAGAGTAGCAGGCAGTGAAAGGTATGAAACAAATATAATGACGAGTAAGTATTCGTTTGATAAAGCAGATACCGTTATATTGGCATCTGGAGATAAATTTCCAGATGCACTTTCTGGTGGACCATTTGCCTTTGCACTTGATGCACCGTTATTATTATCTAAGGTAAATGAGTTACCGAAAAATATTTTAGATGAATTAAAAAGACTGTCACCAAAAAAAATAATTATATTGGGTGGAGAAGATTCTATTTCTTCTAAAGTGGAGACAAAATTAAAGTCAGACTATAAAGTTACAAGGATTAAAGGCGCAGATAGATATGCTACGTCGCTTGAAATTGCTAAGGAATTTAAAAATTTAGGTTGGAATAACGGTTATGTAATAGCGAATGGAAATATATTCGCAGACGCTCTATCATCGGCAAATGTGGCAGCAAAAAACAAGATGTCAATAATACTTACTAATGGCAAAACTATGCCAAGTGAGCACGACAAAATAATTGACGTAAAAAATACCAAAAATATCATGGTCGGGGGAGAAGATTCTCTGAAAATACAAGATTTAATGGGAAGTAGAGTTGGGGGAACTGATCGCTATAAAACAGCTCAAATGTTAGCAGAAAAATATTTTAATGGAGTAAAAAGCATTATATTAGCAGATGGAAGAAATTTTCCTGATGCACTAACTGCAATAAATATCTACAAAAAAGAAAATTCACCACTATTGCTTAATAAAAATAATGATATTTCCACAGATTTAGTACAAAAAATAAATAGTAATCCTGTTAACAAAGCAATAATAATTGGAGGAGAAAATTCTGTAAGTAATTCTGATTTTGATAGAATAAAAGCTTTAATCGAAAAAAATGCTAATACTCCTGTAAAACCAGGAAATTCCAGCGGTTCAAATAATTCTAGTAATCCAAGCAAACCAGTTGAAGAAGAAAATACTATCTCAAAAGTAATATTATCGCCAAAAACAGGTGAACTAAATGCAAGCAAAAAGAATGACGAATTTGATGTTATTGGCTCGGCAAGCTATAAATATAGACCTGAACTTAGAAAATGGGCAAAAAATATTTCTTCTAGCAAAGATAAAAAAGTTATTCTTAACGGTAAGGAATTGATAGAGGAAACTCGTTCGGAGCACTTGTTGAAAGGAGATAGTTATTATATTAAACTATCTGTAATGGACGACAAGCAAGGAGAAATAAGTATATATCTTCCGAAACTAAAGGAAGGGGATATTGTTGAGTTTAAATCTTTTGGTACGGAGGATGGTAAATACATTTACGATCCTTCAAAAACAAAAGAGGAAGGAAATTTAATAAAGCAAAATGTAAAACTAAATGTACTTCCAGCATTTGAATATGAATATAATAAATTTGTAGAGAATAATAAAGAGGTAATAAATAAAAAAATTGATGAAATAAAGGTAGAAGACAAGGAAAAAATTGAAAAAGCACTGAATGATCAGAATAAATTATCTGATGATGCAAAGGATATTTCTGGAAGAGTTTTAAAAGATCTAAATGATAAGATGAAAAAAATAGTTGAATTAGAAAATATTGGCAAGGACAAATCCGCACCTAAATCAGAAGATTTTAGCAAGTCTACGAACGCAATTACAATGAAAGTTGAAAGTAGATTTAATAAAGAAGACCCAAAAGTAACGTGGGGAGAGAAGATACTTGGAAAAGAAGATGTGGAGATTATGTTAAATGGAAGTAAACTAACAGAGGCATCCAGCAAGTACATAATTGGAGAAGGACAGTATTATTGCAGCTTCCAAAACAGCTTTGAGCTTAAATTTAAGGAAATAAAAACAGGTGACAAAATTGAAGTTAACATTTTAGGCTTCGAAAAATTCACATATATCGTAAAGTAAAAATACCTATATAAGTGATATCTATTGGAAAAAACGGGATTACCGTAGAATTAATATGAATAAAGAATAAATCCTAAACAGTAAAGAACAAATAATAATACAGCATAAATAAAAAATATCATATACAAATATAGCGTTAATGCAACTACCTTACTCACCAAAAGATGAAAAGGGATTTCTCATTAACGCTATTTTTAATATAAAATTATCGACTAAATTTAAGCTAAGGTATCTAAGCCTTGCCAATTGGATATGCAAAATATAGGAATAGCTTTTTCTCTACACCGATTTTATAATGATTCTAAATTTAAGCTAAGGTATCTAAGCCTTGCCAATTGGATATACAAAATATAGGAATAGCTTTTTCTCTACACCGATTTTATAATGATTCGCCATTGGAGAATCAGATTTTTTTTCGTCGATTATGTAAACTTTCACATTTGGATTGTTTTGTTCTTCTTTATATTGAAATTCTTTAATATTTGACAATACTAAAGGAATGGTATGACCAGAAAAAGATTTTATCAACATTGTTCTAATTGCTAGCTTTGGGGTGATATGTGCAGCGGTAAATAATACGATACAAATTAGGATAAGGACAAATAGTTTTTTTAGTATTTTCATAGTGTAAACCTCCTGTTATATAAAAACTATAAAGAGTTGATTAAGTTGATATGAAAAAATAATAAATAGTTTACTACAAAGTATCTAATATTTTATTACCTTAATATAGCAAAAAATATACTATATGTAAAGTTAGAATAATAACTCGGCGAAATGTCCCCCTCCTCTAAACAAGTGTAGGTGGCGGGTACCTTTTGGATCTTCAGGCGGTGAGCATATCTACCTCGTTGAAACGCTTATGTCGAATTTTTAGCTAAAGCTAAAAATTCCTTGAGATTTGTCTTGTTATAATAGCAATAATATGTGCTTACATTGTATAATAGTCATAAGTAAAGATAATACATTTAGTAATTACAAAATGTTAGGATTTATTTTAAAATGAGGTGGGGTTTAGGAGGAAGTATGAAAAAATCGGATATTATAAAGAGTATTAAAGGTGGAATAATTGTATCGTGCCAAGCTTTAGAGGGTGAAGAATTATATAGAGAAGAGGGTGGTATAATGCCACTTATGGCTTTGGCAGCAAAAAATGCAGGAGCGAAAGGTATAAGGGCGCAAGGTATTAGAGATATAAATCAGATTAAAAATATGGTTCAGTTACCTATTATAGGTATCATTAAAAAAAACTATGAAAATATGCAGCAGTATATCACTCCGACAATGAATGAAGTAGATGAATTAATAAATACAGGGTGTGAAATAATTGCTTTAGACTGTACAAATAGAGAGAGACCAAATGGTGAATTGATTGAAGAGTACATAGATAAAATAAAATGTAAGTATCCAGATATTGTTTTGATGGCAGATATTTCAACACTTAAAGAGGGAATTTATGCAGAAAAATCTGGGGTTGATATTGTTGGTACGACGCTGAGTGGATATACTTTGGAAACTGTGGATAAAAGTGAAGGTCCTGACTTTGACCTTCTAAGCGATCTAGTTTCTAATTTGAATATACCAGTAATAGCTGAGGGAAGAATTCATAGCCCAGAGCAAGCAAAAAAGGCAATTGAATTAGGGGCTTATGCTGTGGTAGTAGGTGGTGCCATTACGAGACCTGCAGAAATTGCTAAGAGATTTACTAAAGCGATAAAAGAGTAATAACGATAAATAGGTGATAGGTAATAAAGAAATCATCAGTAATAAAAGTGGAAAAAGATAATAACTCGGCGAAGAACATGCCTCGTTGAAACGCTTATGTAGAATTTTTAGTTAAAGCTAAAAATTCCTTGAGGTTTGTCTTGTTATAACTCGGCGAAGATGTCCCCTACTCTAAACAAAGTGTAGGTGGCGGGTACATTTTGGATCTTCAGGCGGTGAGCAAATCTCGCATTGTTGAAACGCTTATGTCGAATTTTTAGCTAAAGCTAAAAATTCCTTGAGCCTTGTCTTGTTATAATATATACAGTACAAAATTAAAATACAAAGTCAAAACAGAATTGTACCATCTAATCAAAATAAATATTTGAAATGTTATATAAAAGTTCGATTAGTTGGGTATGAACACACTAAAGAGTTTTTAATATTTAGATTTTAAAAAATATTAATGCAATATTTTTCAGACAATTATATTGATAAAATGATATAATATTGGAAAAGAAAAACAGAATAAATATTTTGAGGGAGGAATTAGGATATGAAATTTGAGAGTTTAAAGAAAGCCGATCCAGAGGTTTTTGAAACGTTGGAAAAAGAGTACAACAGACAACAAAGAAATATTGAGCTTATAGCGTCTGAAAATATTGTCTCACAGGCTGTTATGGATACGATGGGAAGTTATTTTACAAACAAATATGCAGAAGGCTATCCAGGAAGAAGATACTACGGTGGGTGTGAATTTGTAGATGAAATGGAAAACATCGCTATAGAAAGAGTAAAGAAGATTTTCGGTGCAGATCATGCAAACGTTCAACCACATTCAGGGTCTCAGGCTAACCAAGCTGTGTATTTGGCAATGTTAAATCACGGAGATAAAGTATTGGGTATGGATTTGTCTCAGGGTGGTCATTTGACTCATGGGTCGCCTGTTAATATTTCAGGTATTAATTATAATTTTATATCTTATGGAGTGAGAAAAGATACTGAAACAATTGACTATGATAAGATAAGAGAGATTGCCATAG
>JBDHVM010000082.1:0-6224 GCA_039809725.1 Peptostreptococcus sp. | reverse complement strand
CTTACAAATTATATTTTAACAGGTAAGAAAAAAGGACTTATTTCGATGGATGATGAGTTGATAAGACTTTTTAAAAAAGATTTGATAAGTTTCTCGGATTTAATATCGCACTGTCTAGATATGGAGTATATTAAAATCAAAATAGGAAAATCAGGAAATGAGTTGAGACCATGGAATACTTTATGAATTTAGCTTACACACAGAGTTATTTTTTTTGTTTTTTTAATTATGTGTATTTTACAGTAACTGTCATATTGTTGTTTTTATTGACCGAAAAGAACTTAAATACGAGAGGATATTTTTTAGATTTAAAAAGTATCTATGCTCTATTTTTAATAATTTGCGTATTTGTTGGATATAATTTGTTTCTTCCAGTTGATTTTACATCGATATCAAAATTGGTATTTATACTCCCTACTATTATTACAATTACTATTGTGGATAGTAGGCAAAGAGTGGTTTACGATGAGGATATAATTATTGGGATTTTAATTGAGGTAGGGATACTGTTATTTCAAATATCGATATATAGAAATTACAATATTGACTATTTACCAGTGGTAAAAGATATTATAAAGGGAATGCTTCTGCTTTTTGTGACATCATTTTTTATTGTGGTTGCCACAAAATCAATGGGAATGGGAGATGTACTGTATTTTTTACTAGCAGGGATAGTCGTAGGGTGTAGGGGGGCTATTGAAGTTTTCTTTGTATCATTTATTTCTGCAGGGTTTTACTGTATTTTTTATTACTTAACCGATAAAACCTTTAAATATAAAAAATATGACGGTTTGATTTCATTCACTCCGTTTATTTCTGTTGCAATAATCTTAACAGTATACATTTTATAGAAGTAGATTATATTGAAAAATATTTATTAAAACTAAATCAAAATTGTATTTGTTATTATGTTTTTTTGAAGTTAAATTTACAGTATATTTTGTGGTATATATGGTATAATAGATTTGCTTGTAGGCAAGTTTAGGAAAGGTTAAGATAAAATGTATATAATAATAGGACTAGGAAATCCTGGTAAAAAATATGAGAAAACAAGACACAATGCAGGATTTGATGCAATAGATATTTTTGCAAAGGAAAATGGAATTAAAATTGATAAGATCAAACACAAGGCCTTGATAGGTGAGGGAAGGGTTGGAACTGAAAAGGTTCTTTTAGTAAAACCTCAAACTTATATGAATCTGAGTGGAGAGTCGGTTTTAAGTGTTTTTCAATTTTATAAAGAAGAGTATGACAAGTTGGTGATACTCTATGATGATATTGATTTAGATGTCGGTAAGTTAAGGATAAGAAAAAAAGGCAGTGCAGGTTCTCATAATGGCATGAGATCTATAATAAAATGTTTGGGAACTCAGGAGTTTCCAAGAATTAGGATAGGTGTTTCAAAGCCAGATGAAGGTAGAGATTTGGCTGATTTTGTTCTTTCAAGAGTTTCGAAAGAACAGTCAATCGAGATGCAAAATGGGTTAGAAAATGCTGTAAAAGCAGTTGAAGAGATAATAAGAGCAGGCATAGATTCTGCCATGAATAAATATAATAGTTAAAGTGTGGTGTTAAATTAAAATGGAAGATGTACTGATATACCCTCTGAAAAACAATTTAGAATATAAAAATATGCTGGAATCGATTGATTTGGAAGGAAATATACAAATCAACGGGTTAATACCTGCTAGTAGGGCAAATATTGCATATTCGATTTATAAGAACAATCCAAGGCAGATTCTATATGTTGCCAACACTGAGTACGAGGCAAAGAAGATTCTTGACGAGCTAAATGTATATATGAAAGATAATGTAGAGTTTCTAAATACTACAGAAATTTTATTTTATAATTTGGACGCAAGGGACAGAAAAATGGATGCTAGGAGACTTAAGACGTATCTGAAGTTGTTAAACAAGGAGAAGATAATTTTAGTTACATCTGTCGATACAGTAGCAAGAAAATATGTTCCTAAAAGCGTGATTTTGGACAATATTTTTAAATTAAAAGTTGGGCAGAGGCTTGATATTTCTGAATTAGGTAAAAGACTTGTGGATTTGGGATATCAAAGGGTTAGTAAAGTTGAGGGATTTGGACAATTTAGTATAAGAGGTGGAATAGTGGATATATTTACACTTCTTTATGACTTTCCGCTTAGATTTGAGTTTTTTGATGATGAAGTGGATTCAATAAGGTTATTTGACGTGTATTCTCAAAAGTCGATTCAGAAACTAAAGAATGCAACTATAACACCTTCCAGAGAGTTCATATTTCCAAAAGATACTACTCAAGGAATTGAGAAGATAAAAAACGAAACACATGAAAATACGGACCCAGATGTATTTAGGAATATTGAAAGAATACAAAACAGAGAATATTTTGATGGACTTGAAAACTATGTTGATTATCTATATGAAGGTGAAGATGAAAGTATTTTTGAATACCTTGATGAAAATGCAATTATTTTTATCGATGATATTTCGAGATATAAGGAAAGATATAAAAATATTAGTGCGGAATTTAGAGAAAACTACACAATGAATCTTGAACGAGGGCTTGCAATAAAATCTCAGGGGAATTTAATATATCCGTTAAATGAAATTAGTTATTGGATGGGCAGTCATAAAGTTGTGATAAACTCTTTGATTGCAAAGCCTATAAACGATATGAATATAAAGACGGTAATAAACATGGATAGCCGTGAGATTCCAGGCTTTAATGGAAGAATAGATCTTTTTGTTGAGGAGATAAAAAGATTAAGACATTCAGGATATAAACTTGTTATAGCAGCGAGCACGCTGGACAGAGCGAAAAAGCTAAATACTATTCTAAATGAAAATGGAATAGAAAATATATATTCAAATGATAGAAATATAGAAATAAAGACTTCCCAGATTATTGTTGTAAGTGCAAATATAAGTCAAGGATTTCAGTATCCATCAATGAAGTTTGAGATTATCACTGATAAAGAGATGGTTGGAGCAAACAAGTCTGGAACAAAAAAGAAAAAGAAAAAGCGGTCAAAATCCACTAAAATAGATTCCTTTATGGAACTGAAGGTGGGCGACTATGTTGTTCATGAAAATAGTGGAGTGGGTAAGTATACTGGAATTGAACAAATAAGTGTAAACAATATTAAGAGAGATTATTTAAAAGTTGTTTATCAAGGTGGAGATAGCCTGTATGTTCCAATAGATCAGATGGACAAGGTTCAAAAGTATATTGGTGGTGACGTAGAGAAAGTAAGGTTAAATAAGTTAGGTGGTCCAGAGTGGTCAAAGGCTAAGGGCAAGGTAAGACGTGAAATTGAAGATATGACAAAGGACTTAATCGAGCTATATGCAAAGAGAGAGAGTCGAAAAGGTTATAAATTTTCAAAAGATACGGTTTGGCAAAGTGAGTTTGAGGATAAATTCCCTTTTCAAGAAACAGATGATCAGCTAAAGGCCATTAAAGAAACTAAAAAAGATATGGAGTCAACCAGAGCAATGGACAGACTCGTTTGTGGGGATGTTGGATATGGAAAGACAGAAGTTGCGATAAGAGGTATATTTAAAGCTGTTATGGATGGAAAGCAAGTAGCAGTGCTCGTACCAACTACAATACTTGCGCAACAACACTATAATACGTTTGTCGAAAGATTTGAGGATTATCCAATAAGGATAGAGGTTTTGAGCAGATTTAAAACTGCAAAGCAACAAAAAGAAATCATAGAAGATGCAAAAAAGGGAATGGTAGACGTAATAATAGGAACACATAGAATAGTTTCAAAAGATATAGATTTACCAAAACTTGGATTGGTGGTAGTGGATGAGGAACAGAGATTTGGAGTAAAACACAAAGAGTCTTTAAAAAAGATAAAATCAAATGTAGATGTTTTGACATTATCGGCAACTCCAATTCCAAGGACTCTTCATATGTCACTTAGTGGTATTAGAGATATGAGTATTATTGAAGAGCCACCTCAGGAAAGATATCCTGTAATGACTTATGTAACTGAATCAAAAGACAGTATTATTCAAGATGAGATACATAGAGAACTTGCAAGAGGAGGACAGGTATTTTTCGTATATAATAGGGTAGAAGGAATTGAAGAGATTGCATCAAGGATTCGAAAGTTAGTTCCAGACGCCAAGGTTGGAGTAGCACATGGACGAATGGCATCAAAACAACTGGAAAATACTATACTATCTTTTCTATCAAAAGAATTTGATGTACTCGTATGCACGACAATCATAGAGACTGGAATGGATATTGCAAACGCAAATACCATGATCATATACGATGCTGATAAAATGGGACTTTCGCAGCTTTATCAGTTAAGAGGAAGAGTTGGAAGAAGTACTAGGCAAGGATATACATATTTAATGTATGAGAGAAATAAGGTATTAAGTGAAATTGCAGAAAAAAGATTAAAGGCCATTAAAGAATTTACTGAATTTGGATCGGGATTTAAAGTAGCGATGAGGGATTTGGAGATTAGAGGTGCTGGGGATGTTTTAGGGTCTCAACAGCATGGGCATATGGCTATAATTGGATATGAGTTGTATGTAAAGATGTTAAATGAGGCAATTTCAAGGATAAAAGGTGAAGTTATTGAAGAAGAGGTAGATGTTGAGATTGAACTAAGTGTAAACGCATACATTCCTTCATCGTACATAGAGGATGAAATAACAAAACTTGAGATGTACAAAAAGATAGCAACAATAGATAACAAAGAGGATATGTTGGATATTCAAGAAGAGTTAGAAGATAGATTTTCTGATATTCCAAAGGAAACACAGACGTTATTAAATATTGCCTATATTAAATCTCTATGTAAGAGATTGAAGATAGATAAAGTAAGACAAGGTGGAAAAACCATCAATTTGGAGCCACTCACAAAGTATGAAACAAGTGAATCTACGGGTCATGAAATTGTAATGGAACTAGAGGCTATACTTGTGGGCTTATGTGAAAAACAAAGCAACAAAAAACAAAATTAGGAGGAAAGAAAATTGAAAAAACTATTAGCATTTTTATTAGCTGCTGTAGTTGCAGTGTCTACTGTAGCTTGTTCTGATGACGCAGTAGCCGTAGTTAACGGAAAATCAATAACTACAAAAGACTATGAAAATCAAATAAAATTCACTAAGTGGATTACAGAGTTACAGTATGGAGATAAAATTTGGGATACTATGAAAAAACAAGATCCAAATTTTGAAAATAACTTAAAAGAAAAGGTACTAGATTCTTTAATAAAGACTAGGATATTTATCGATTATTCGGAAAAGAATAATATAAAGCCTGACGAAAAGCAACTTGCTGCATTTAAGGAAAATAATAAGAAAATATTTTCTCAGCCTAAGGCGAAAGAAAGCTTTAAAAAATCTGGATTAGAAGAAGGATTTATGGATAAGTATGCACAACAAGCTGCAACAATGACAAGCTTTATGAAGTTTATTCAGGAAAAGTCAAAACCAACTGAAAAAGAAGTAAAAGAATACTTCGACAAAACAGCTGAAAAAGTTGATGCATCACATATTCTTCTTTCAACAAAAGATAAAAATGGAAAACCATTATCAAAAGAAAAAATAGAAGAAGTGAAGAAGAAGGCAGAAGATATTTACAATAAAGCAAAAGGTGGAGAAGATTTTGCTAAGCTTGCAAAAGAGTTTTCACAAGATCCAGGATCAGCAGTAAAGGGTGGAGAGCTTGGAACATTTGCAAAGGGTGCTATGGTTCCAGAATTTGATAAAACAGTATTTTCTATGAAAGTAGGAGAAATATCTAAGCCTATAGAAACTCAGTTTGGTTTCCATATTATTAAGTTAAATAAGAAAGAAAAAGAAGACTTTAATAAAGTGAAAGCTCAAATAACACAGACATTGGCTAATCAAAAGGCACAAGAGTTAGCAGCGAAAATTGAACAGGCAGCTAAAGTAGAAAAATTTGCTGATAAGATAAAGGATATTCCTTTTGGAACAGAAAAATCGGCTTCAAAGACAGAAGAAAAGAAAGAAGAACCTAAGAAGGAAGAAAAGAAAGAAGAGCCGAAGAAAGAAGAACCTAAGAAGGAAGAATCAAAGAAAGCTGAAGAGAAAAAAGATAACACAAAGAAAGAAGAACCAAAGAAAGCTGAAGAAAAGAAAGAAGATAAGTAAATTAGAAATAGAGATTGACCAATTTGCTGAAAATATCAGAGAAAAAACCGATCAAAAAAACTGGCTCTTTATTAAATAATGTT
>JBDHVM010000081.1:0-6273 GCA_039809725.1 Peptostreptococcus sp. | reverse complement strand
TAGGTAGTCGCACTTTCAAATCCCGTATTCAAAATATCAAAAACATTGCCGGTCTTTAGAGTCGGAGCAAAACGTTCCATCTTTTCTTTCGATTGTTCTTCCAGTTCTCCCTTGCCCGGACAAAACCAACAAATTACACTATCCTTATGGAAATCAAGATATTTTTCAATATAGGCTACTAAAATAATCGTCTTGCCGGAGCCTGTCGGACTCTGCATTATAATCTTAGGTTTGGAATTGCTGTCAGTTGTTTTGGTAAATAAGAAGTCAACGGCATCTTCTTGAAAATTTTTAAGTTTAATATCTATCATAGCTCGCCAACCTCCTTTAGTTCTTCTCTGAAATAGTATTCCGGAATTTCAATGATACTGACTCCCTTTTCTTCAAGTATTCTTTGATTACTTCGAGATAGAAATATGCCCGAACGCACAAATAACTTTCCACCATTTTCAATCTTAGAGATACTCTCATCTAACCCATCTTCATCGTCAAGGATAATATATTTTTTACCATCAAGCTCTATGGCATATTCCAGCTCAACCAACTCTCTGATATGCTCCATCATCTTATCAGAGATACTTTCCTCATCATCAGAGAATTTTGGTATAAAATCCGTTTTATAATATTTCAGGTTATGCGGTAATTCTTCCTGAATATTCTTAAGTCTTTGATAAGTAACTTCCTCACAAATATTGTTTTCATTATTTGTACAAAGGATATATTTACGATTACCACCATCTTCTTTGTTAAGTTGCATAACAGCATGACCAGTGGTTCCAGATCCTGCGAAAAAGTCTAATACTATGATATTCTTAGAATTTGACATACACTTTAAAGAGTACTGTACCGCTGGCAATGATTTAGGATAAGGGAATTTTTCCCTTCCTATCAATTCAGAAAGAATTCTCGTTCCATATTCACTCGCAGAAAATTGAGAATCATACCAAATACTCTTAGGCAACTCTCCATCTAGTCCTCCTCTAAACCTAAAATGTATTTGATATGCATCACCAATTTTTGAAACCATTAAATCTCCAGAATCGGCAAGATTTTTAATTCCATTTCTATCCCTACGCCATATTCTTTTATTCCCTTTATTGTCAATAGGTAATATTTTAATATCAAGTTTTTTTTCCGTACTTATTTCTCCTGTTATAGGATCAAAGTATACCGGAAAGTATCTTTCTTTTAGAGTTCCATCTGCCTTCTCGGCTTCACTATCAACACCTTGCTTTCTCAGATTAACTTTAACATAATAATTACCATTCTCATCTTTAACATAATTATGACTCTTATCTTCAGGTTTAACCGGTATTTTTGCTATTCCTGCCTCCACAGTTTTACCATAAAAAAGTGCATACTCATGAACCTGTGATATCTTTGCTTTATTCATTCTGCCTTTTGGATTATTTCTTATTGTAACTACTCCTAGTCTATTGATTTCTCCGAAAATCGAATCCATTAACAGCCAAATGTTAGGTAACTCATAATCATCTATTGTGACACAGATAATACCTTTATTTGCTAATAACTCCTTTGCTACAATAAGTCTTTCATACATAAAGCTAAGCCATTTGCTATGTCTAAAACTATCTGTTCCATCGACAAAAGAATTGTCATATTTCCAATCCCTAGCCCCCGTATTATACGGCGGATCTATATAGATAACATCAATCTTGCCCTTATGCGTTTTCTCTAAAAGTTTCAAGGAATGAAGATTATCTCCCTCAAGCAAAAAGTTATATGCTTCATTTTCATTTGCTGTAATTTTTCTTGTCTCATCTTCTACAAAAATCGGGATATTATGTTGCAACATTTCATCAACTTTTTCAGAGTGTTCTTCCCATACAAGACCATATTTCTTTTCATTAAGTGCATTTTCAATTTCTGTGATAGCACGAATATTTTCATCATCATTATTGAGTTCTTTTAATTTTTCAAGATAATTAAGCATTTTTTCACGCCTGATTTTGGATAAATTTGCCATATTCTACCTCACTTTATTTACCAGACTTTGAATCAAGTCCTTATCTTCTATCTTTGTAATGCCAAAGCTCTTTTTTCCTGCGTCTTTTATAGACGCACCAATATGATAAACTTCTGCTTTATCTATGATTAAAAATCTATCATGGAAATCCGTAGTAGTTTTAACCGATAATTTTGGATATTGAGCATTAAATTTAGCTATATCTTTCGCTGATAAGCTGCCTTTTCCTGCTGTAGCAATAACAACATCCACACCCTGATTTTTCTTACATAGAATATTTAAGGTATTGATATCGACATAGTTGTCAATCAAAATTATTTCTTTATTAGCCTTTTTAACAAGCCCTACAATAAAGCTGAAGGCATCATATATTTGTCCGTCAAAAAAGATATTTTGTTTTACTTCAGTGTTCGCTCCTATGTAGTTAAACACTTCTTCTAACTTTTTATCCGTTTCTAATTGTTTAAACTCCACTCTATCAAGACGGGCAAACATTTCTCGATTAGAAAGTAAAAAGTTTCGCATTTCCACAAAAGCATCCATAATTTTTATGCTAACATCTACTGCGATATCGCTTTTAAGCACAGTTGAAAGCATAGCTATTCCCTGCTCAGTGAAAACATATGGTGAGGTTCTCCTTCCACCACGTCCTTTCTTTGATATCGCATTTTGCGATATCAAAGACTTATATTCGTCGTCTGTTAATTGAAACATAAACCGAGATGGGAATCTATTTAGATTTCTTTTTACTTGTTCATTCAAGCGTCCTGTCGTAACCTGATATAATTCTGCCAGATCACTATCTACCATTACCTGCTTATCTCTAATGGTATAAATCATATTCTGTATTTCTCTATTTTGAGCAATGACAAGATTTTTATCTTCCGCCATAAATACCTCCATCTTTTAAAACTTGAGATTCCATTTTGCCACCTCAAGTTTTTTATTTCTTTTGATCTATAATTGAAGCCATATCTCCAAAATCAACACCTAATTTGGTTCCGATACGATATAAAACATCCATGCTTACAAACTCGCCTCTGCCCATTTTAGATATAGTTGCAGGAGATAATTCACAAGCATTCGCCAAGTCCTTTTTATTCATATTTTTATCTATCAAAATTTTCCACAATCCATTATAACTGACTTTCATATTTTTGCTCCTTAATTACAAGTTTATGAAGTTATTTTATATATTATAACATTTACATCATCATTTTGAAAGAGTTAAATTTTAAAAGCACTTTATTTTTGTATCCGATAAATCACTTCTTCCTTTTCAGCAATAACAAATGTATATCCCACACTTCTTTTGAAAAATTATCAATAGATTTCTTCATATCGTCAATATCGCTTTTATAAGTTACCCCTGTTTGATTGACTCTCTTGGCAATCTGATTTAATTTATTTGTAGCAACGGATAATGTTCCGTATAAATCTCTCAAAGGCTTCAAGTCAACTTCATAAATCTCCTTTTCCAAAACTGTTTTTCGTATAAAGTGGCTCATGCTTTTTGCTCCGCTTTCTTCCTTTTTCCTTTCAAATAATTCTTTTTCTTTACCTGTTAAGTCAAATCTCAACCTTACATTTCTCTTTCTGTTTGCCATTTTAATTTACTCCTTCTAATAGTTTTTGAGGTCTTAGGGTTCTCCCTAACAAGCTAAAAATGTTACTCGAAATTAAATCTCCTATTTGATTTCTGAAGTCATTTTTCCGTAAGTGTACACACACTTACTGTGCTTGCTATTAAAGTTAATGTTTCATTCCATTCATCAATTTTTTTCATGCTCTTAACTATCACAGAAATACTCCATGCTTCATTTAGGTAAATTCTATAAAAGTTAAACATTGTCGCTACCACTACCTCACTACCTTATCTTACGGGTAGCAAAGTAGCGGTAGCGGACTTTTTCAAAACTATTAGAATGGTATGTCCTCTGCATTAACCTCTACAAAATCTATATTAATATTTCGTTTATAAAACTTCTTACTAACCCGAACCACTCCGTCAATTCTTACCTTCTTGCTTTTTACAGATGCTTCAAGTTTCCATTCATCTACGATGTTATTTGAGGTTCCAACAACACTATTCCCGGTCATAGCGATACATCTGTTATTTTTATACATTTCCACTTTATCAATTTGGTTATTGAAATTATCAGCAGTTTCCCCTTTTGCAAAAATATGAAGTCCTTTGCCGGATTGAGAAGTTTCAATATATGAGTCCTGAAAATCTCTGCAAAACCTTTCTCTCATATCACAAGATACATTATCCAGGTCAATACAAAGAAACGGATCATCTATGCTTAGTACAAAAGACAATCCATCTGAGCCACTACCCTCTATATTATTAACAGCTGTTTCAAAGTCTGCCCAGTTTTCCTTATTATTCCAATCACTTGATTTAAAAGTAATTGGGCTTACAGGAAGCTTTAGTATTCTTTCCTTGCCTTTCAAATCTATTCTTCTGATTTTCTTAAACCATAACCATTGTTTATACTGTCTTAATTCCATCGGAATATTTTGTTTATACTGTTCCGTTTTTATCATATTGTCCTCCAATCTGTAGTTAATGACAAAAGTACAACCTGATAAAATAATCTTGTCAGGGATGAAATACCAAGTTGTACTTTCGTCTTGCCTTTGGTCTTTATGGCTAAAGGCTTTTTTCTTGTTTAATCTCTTCATAAATTTCCAAAACATATAGCAAAATGTCCTGCTCTTCCACGTTTAGCTTTCCAAACTTTTTAATTACTCTTGCCAACTGAAATACCTCTTTTGCTATGGCATCTAAAACTCTGTAATCAGCAGTAATATTTATCTTGTGTTCACCAAGAAGTTGTATAAAGTAATCCTGTTTTGACAGCCCGCTTATTTCGACTTGTTTATTTATCAAATCATATTCTTCCTGAGAAACTCTGAAATTCAAGATGCGATTACGCTTTCTGTTTTTCTCATTCTTTTTCCTCTTAGTTTTAATCTGCTTTGTCCTTTTTTGTAGAGATTCCGGTCTAAACATTTTCTTCATCCTCTTTCAATAAATCTTCCCAATCATTTTGTGTTTTTACTCTCACCTGTGTTAGCGAATCTGCCATTTCTTTCTGCTTACTGGGAAAAAGATGTGCATATCTGTAGGTAATATCAATTGACTCATGTCCGACTCTATCAGCGATAGCTGTTGCAGAAAAACCAAGTTCAATTAAAAGTGATACATGAGAATGTCTTAAATCATGTACTCTTATCCTTTTTACATTAGCTTTCTTCGTTCCTCTATCCATTTCATGATGAAGGAAGCTCTTTGAAAATGTAAATATCAAATCCTTTGACTTTAATTTATAAAAACCATTCAAATATATTTTGATTTCTTCAGCCAAGAAATCCGGCATAGCTACTTTCCGAATACTCTTCTTCGTTTTTGGTGGAGTGATAATATTTTTTCCATCAATCCTTTGCAGAGATTCATCAATTTTTATGGTACCTGTCTTAAAATCAAATTTCTCTTTAGTCAAGGCAAGAAGCTCTCCCATCCGAAGTCCACACCAATATAGAATTTCAAAGGCATAATATGACTGCGGTTTATCTTTAACTGCTATAATAAAAGCTTCATACTCTTCCTGTGTCCAAAACAGCATTTCATCCGCTTCTTTTTCTCCCATAGTTCCAACATCTCTGGCAACATTAGTTTTCAAGTTGTAGTATCTGCAAGCATGATTCAAAATACTGCTAAGTTGAGCATGTATTGTGCGAAGGTATGTCGGCGAATAAGTTTGACCTCTATCATCTTTGATTTTCATCAATTCATTCTGCCACTGGATAATCGCTACATTGCTAATTTCATTCATTAACAAATCTCCTAAATATGGCATGATTTTAGTCATAACGATTGCTTCTTTAGTTCGCCATGTGTTCTCTCTAATACGTGGCTTTTTATCTCTTTTATACAGTTCAAAGAATTCCCTAAATGTCATTTCAACCGTCCCGGCTTGTTGTGATAGAAACTCTTTTTCCCAATTCAAAGCTTCCTTCTTTGTTGAAAATCCTCTTTTTTTCTTATATAACTTTTCCCCTTTCCAATTCACATAACTGAACTTGCAGTACCAAGTGCCATTTTTATTTTCATCTCTATATGCACCCACCTTTACACCTCTTTTCTAACTTCTTTCCCATAGCAATATTTTTCCATGAAATACTGTCGATTCACTTTGCCTCTTTGTACTCGATAGCCGAGCTTTGTAAGTTCCTGATTCATTTCGTTGATCAGCTGATATGCAGTCGTTCTGCTGACT
>JBDHVM010000080.1:0-6322 GCA_039809725.1 Peptostreptococcus sp. | reverse complement strand
AATAAACAGTTTGCAATACTTAAAACGAAAAATAAACAGTTTGCAATACTTAAAACGAAAAATAAACAGTTTGCAATGCTTAAAACGAAAAATAAACAGTTTGCCCTACTATCAATTAATAGATAATAGGGCAATTTTTTATTTAACTCGGCGAAGATGTCCCCCCACCTCTAAACAAAGTGTAAGTGGGGGCATTTTGTATTTTCAGGAGGTGAGCAAATCTCGCATCGTTAAAACGCTTATAACGCTTACGTCGATTTTTAGCTAAAGCTAAAAATTCCTTGAGATTTCTCTTGTTATAAATATCTTAGCACTCAATACTTGACAGTGATAACAAAGAATGGTAAAATGGCTTTGTTAAATAATATTAAACATATTTTGGAGGTAGGTTATGACTTTAGAAAAAGGAAGGGTATCAATACATTCTGAGAACATTTTTCCTATTATAAAAAAATGGCTATACTCAGATAAGGACATTTTTGTAAGAGAGCTTGTAAGCAACGCTTGTGACGCAATTTCAAAACACAAGAGATTAGTTGGTATGGGCGATGCAAAAAAAATAGACAAATATGAGATCAAAGTTAGAGTAGATAGAGAAAATAGAACATTATCGTTTATTGATAATGGGATAGGTATGAGCGAAGAGGATGTGAAAAAGTATATAAACCAAGTTGCATTTTCTGGTGCAGAAGATTTTGTAAATAAATATAAGGATAAAATGGATGAGGCAAATGATATAATAGGTCATTTTGGTTTGGGATTTTATTCTGCATTTATGGTAGCTGACAAGGTTGAGATTGATACAAAATCATATATAGAAGATGAAAAGCCAGTAAGATGGGTATCAAGTGACGGTATGGAGTATGAGTTAGAAAAAGGTGAAAAAGTAGATAATGGTACTATAATCACACTTACTATTTCACAAGACAGTGATGAATTTTTGTACGCTTATAAAATAAGGGAAATACTTAATAAATATTGTTATTTCTTGCCTGTAGAAATATACTTAGAAGATGCAGTAGAAGAAAGAAAAAAATCTGAAGAAGCAAAACAAAAGGCTGAAGAAGACAAATTAAAGGCTGAAGAAAAAGAACAAAATACTGAAGAAGATAGATTAAACGATGAAAATTCAGATCAGATTAATAAAATAAGCGATAAAATTGACGAAGAAAAAAAGAGACCGATTAATAATACAATGCCTCTTTGGATGAAATCGCCTAAGGACTGTACAGATGAAGAATACAAGTCATTTTATAAAGAGGTGTTTAATGTGTATGACGAGCCTCTTTTCTGGATACATTTAAATGTGGATTATCCATTTAATTTAAAGGGTATACTATATTTCCCAAAATTAAAAAATGAGTTTGAGCTGGTAGAAGGTGAAGTTAAATTATACAATAATCAGGTATTTGTTGCAGATAATATCAAGGAAGTTATACCAGAATTTTTGCTTCTATTAAAAGGTGTAATTGATTGTCCAGATCTGCCGTTAAACGTCTCTAGAAGCTTCTTACAAAATGACAGAGATGTAAGTAAAATATCAAAACATATAGTAAAAAAGGTGGCTGATAAGCTTAAATCACTGTTTAAGACAGAGAGAGAAACATATGAATCATTTTGGGATGATATACATATGTTTATAAAATATGGGTGCTTAAAAGATGAATCATTCTATACTAAAATAAAAGATGTAGTTTTATACAAAAATATAGATAATAAACATATAACACTAGAAGAGTATTTAGAAGGTGCAGAAAAAACACATAAAAATATTGTATATTACTCAACTGATAAGACACAACAAGCTCAATATATAAAACAATTTAAGGAAAATAATATTGACGCTGTTATCATGGATAATACTTTGGATACACCATTTATGGGGCTTATCGAGTACAAAGAAGGCATGGAAAAAGCCGAAAGCACAGTGGAAAAGGCAGAGGAATCGACAGAGGATAGTACTCTTAGATTCTCAAGGATAGATTCTGATATATCTGATATAATGAAGACTGAAAGTACAGATGCTGACAAGGAAATCGATGATAAAATCAGTGCAATGTTTAAAGATATTCTTGGAGAAAAATTAAGTGGTTATGGAGTTGAAGGATTTAAGGATGAATCTATACCTGCGTTGGTGACTGTTGATGAACAGAGCATTAGAATGTCAAAAATGAAGGATCAATTTGCAAGTATGGGACTTGAGGGTATGGATTTTGATGAAAAACAAAGTTTGCTTGTAAATAGAAATTCTATAGTAATAAAAAAACTTTTGAAACTAAGTGAAGATAAAGCAAATGATGAAAAAGTGAATCTAATATGCAACCATATTGCTGATTTGGCAATGCTTTCAAATAGAGAGTTGACACCACAGCAGTTAAATGAGTATATAGAAAGAAGTAATCAACTATTATTGTTGGTTATGAGTGTTTAGACTGCCAAGAATTGTGTTTGAGAAGGAATATGTTCGCCAATTAGACTGCTAAAAACTATGCTTGTGAAGAAGAATCTTCACCATTTATAACTCGTTGAAATGCTTATGTCGATTTTTTAGCTAAAGCTAAAAATTCCTTGAGATTTCTCTTGTTATAAATGAAGTGTTGGCAGTGGATACAATTTAAAGTTTTAGAGGGATAAAAATTTCATAAATATTTTCTCATTACGATAAATTCATTTAGATAAATTAAGAGGATGGTAGAATTTTACCATTCTCTTTATTTATTAAAAAACATTGTCTATATTCTTAACTATATGATAATATATAGTTAAAGATATATGCGATACATTAGTTACGGATAATAATATGTATAGGAGAAATAAGTATGAGAGATAAAGTAGATTTAAAAATTATAAAATCCAGACTATACGGATATGGTATGCCAAAGGGATTGGTAGATCAAATAATATCTGAACTTGAAGTTAGGATTCACTTGAACTCTCTAAGAGGAAAGGGAGCTGTGTATGCAATCGATGAATTGGGTGGTGTAGATGAAATAGCCAAGTCTTATGCAAAGATGTTCGGTTATATAAAAAGGGAATATACACAAGCTACAGATAATATCCCACTTAACCAAAAAAACAAGGTTAAGTCTCTTAATAAAAAAGCCAAAATAAGTTCAAATGACCAAAATAATTCCTCGATAAAAAAGTTCTTTGATGATATAAAAAGAGAAGTTCAAGAAGAAATGTTAAAAGATGAAGAAGAAACAGAGAATAAAAAGAAAATCAATGTAAAAGCAAAAGTAAATAACTCATCTAGGGATTTCGGTGGATATGGTGAAGGACAAATATTCAACCCAAATACTGAGGAAAAATCTAAGGGCAAAATTTCAATAGTAGCAATTTTTTGGTTGCTTTTAATACTATATAATATATTCAAATCAATATTTGGCGGTGAATAAATAAAAGTTAAATAAAAATAAAAAAAGACAGCATAGTTTGAATATTTCAAATCGATGCTGTCTTAGTATTTCTAGAATAAAGCTTTTTCAATGGTCTTTATTTTTCTTGCTAGTTCATAAAATTCTTGTGGTGTGATTGATTGTTCGCCGTCAGAAAGGGCGTTTTGAGGGTCATTATGAACCTCTACCATAATAGCATCTGCTCCACAGGCAACTGCGGCCAAAGACATAGAAGGTACTATCGACGATATTCCTGTTCCATGGCTAGGATCAACCACTACTGGTAAATGAGAAATTTCCTTTAAAATTGGAACAGCAGACAGATCAAGTGTGTTTCTAGTCATAGTTTCAAATGTCCTTATTCCTCTTTCACATAATATTACTTGGTTATTTCCACTATCCATTATATATTCAGCGCTTAATAAGAGTTCTTTCAATGTGTTTGAAAAACCTCGTTTTAAAAGTATAGGCTTATTTACTTTACCAAGTTCTTTTAAAAGTTCAAAGTTTTGCATATTTCTGGCTCCGACTTGAAGAATATCAACGTCATCAAAAAGGTATAACTGTCTAAGTCCTGTTATTTCAGAAACCAAAGGAAGACCAGTTTCCTTTTTTGCCAAACTCAAAAGTTTGATACCATCTGCCTGCATACCTTGAAAGTCATATGGAGATGTTCTAGGTTTAAAAGCTCCACCTCTTAGAATATGAGCGCCGGATTTTTTTATTGATTTACTTATTTCAAGAATCTGATTTTCAGATTCAACAGAACATGGTCCAGCTATAATTATTGTACCATCTCCGCCTATTTCAACATCACCGACCTTTATAATAGTATTGTCAGGATGATTTGTTCTTGCCGATTTCTCAAGAGCGTCTAACATTTATTTCCTCCATATATGTTATTTTTTGTTTTTTAGCTGAAATAACATATCTTCTGTCATTGTATCCAAATCATATTTAGGATTAAATCCCCACTGCTCTCTTGCAGCGGATACATCTAAACTATCAGGCCAACTATCAGCTATTGCTTGTCTGACTGGATCCACATCGTAATCTAATGTAAAATCAGGAATAAATTTTTTTATACTTTCTTTAACACCTTCAGGATCAAAGCTCATGGCAGAAACGTTAAATGCATTTCTATCGATAAGTTTGTCAGGATTTGCTTCCATAAGCTGAATAATTGATTCAACAGCATCTGGCATATAAAGCATATCCATAAATGTACCCTTATCTAAAAATGAAGTATAGTGGCCTTTTGCCAATGCTTCGTAGTATATATGCACAGCGTAATCACTTGTTCCACCACCTGGTAGTGCTTTGTATGAAATAAGGCCTGGGAATCTAACACCTCTCGTGTCAAGTCCATATTTTTGGTAGTAATAATCACATAGCAATTCACCAGCAACCTTACTTACACCATAAATAGTACTAGGTCTTTGGATGGTTGTTTGAGGAGTCATTTTCTTAGGAGTACTTGGACCAAAAGCTCCAATAGAACTAGGAACAAATAATGCACAATCGAGTTCTCTAGAAATTTCCAAAGCGTTGTAAAGACCGTTCATATTAATATCCCACATCAAGTTTGGATCTTTTTCGCCAGCGGCAGAAAGAATTGCTGCAAGATGAAGAATTGTGTCGACTTCATATTTTTTTGCAAGTTCATAAAATCCCTTTGAGTCTGTGCAATCCATACAGTGAAAAGGTCCTCCATCGTGGCAATTTGGGTGTTCAAATCTTGAAGAGGTAATAACATTTTCTGAACCATAAATTCTTCTAAGTTCCTCCGACAAATCTACACCTATCTGTCCTGTTGCCCCAGTTACCAAAATTTTTTTCATAGTGTTTACTTCCTTTCGGTTAATTAAATTGTATATTCAATAAAAAATATTCCATTACACTAATTATAATAAAAAATTGCAATTAAGTCCATTTTTATTATACAATATAGTGAGACTTTGAAAGGGGAATTGTGGTTTTCCACATAAAATATAGATATGTTTGGATATGTAAGAATAAATAAAATGGATTTGACTTTTAGAGAATATGAACACTATAAGGCGTACTATTGTGGTCTTTGTAAGTATTTAAAGAGAAATCATTCTGAAATTTCACGTTTAAGCTTGAACTATGATATCACTTTTTTAATATTAATGTTAACATCAGTTTATGAACCTAAAGCTGAAATTTTTTTTGAAAAGTGTATAGTAAATCCAGTGAATAAGAAAAAACACATGATAAATGAGATTACTGAATATGCTGCGAGTATGAATATACTTCTTACATATTACAAGCTGGAAGATAATGTCAAAGATGATGGAGATATCAAAAGTAAGTTAACAAAAGCAATATATAAATCAAGCTTTAAAGGTGCATACAAAAAGTATCCCGAAAAAGCGGAATATATAAAGTCTTGTTTAAAAGAATTATCCGATCTTGAAGAGGAAAATTCTACAAATATTGACTTAGTTTCTAATACCTTTGGAAGATTGATGCAAGAGATATTCGCATATGCAGATGACGAATACACTCAAAGACTTAAAAATGTCGGTTTTAATGTTGGAAAGTATATTTACATTATGGATGCGTATGAGGATTTGGATAAAGACTTAGAAACAGGTAGTTACAATCCTTTTAAAGAATATAAAGATGATAGAGATGGATTAAAGAAAAAAATAGATCTTCTGATTGGAATGACACTGTCTAGAATGGAAGAGGCTATAAAGTCGTTGGATATAAAAGTTAATAACACTATAATTGACAACATAATATACTCTGGTATATATCTTAGATATAAAGGTGTTTTAGCTGGTGTTTACGATAAGAAAAATCAGGTATAGAGTTAAAATATTAAATCAAAAAATAAAGTGCAGAAATAAAGGTATAAAATTTAAATCACAAAAAAATAAAGTGAAGAAATTAAA
>JBDHVM010000079.1:0-6334 GCA_039809725.1 Peptostreptococcus sp. | reverse complement strand
TAACATTTATAATAGATATATTTATTTTATTGTTAGAGCCAACCATAAAAATAGCAAAGGTAGGTGCTTGTATGAAAGTCTATAATAGTGAAAAAATAAGAAATATCGCAGTTTTGGGTCACAGTGGTTGTGGAAAGACAAATTTGTTAGAAACAATTGCACATGCGGCAAATGTTAATAAGATACCCAAATTAAGTAATAATGTACAGATGACTTATAGCATGGGATTGATGCCAGTTGAGTATGAAGGATTTAAGTTAAACTTCTTAGATACTCCAGGATATACTGACTTTTCAGGTGATATTATTTCAGCATTGGCAGCAAGTGATGCGGCAATTATAGTAATAGATGCAACAGATCCAATGCAAGTAGGAACTGAAAAAGCTCTAGAGCTTACTGAAGGTATTCCTAAAATAATGTTTATAAATAAAATAGATAATGAAAAAGCAAGATACAAAGACGTAATAGAAATGCTTGATGGAAAGTTTGAAAATAAGATTGTACCAATGATTTCTCCTGAATTTAAAGATGGAAAATTTATTAAACTTCACAATTTGTTTGAGGATTATGAAGGCTTAGACGATGAATTTAGAGAACAGGCAAAAAAAGCGTATGATGCATTGATGGAATTGGTAGCAGAAACAGATGACAATTATCTTGAAAAGTTTTTTGAAGGTGAACAACTTACTACTGAGGAAATCAAAAATGGAATAACAGTAGGCGTAAAACGTGGAGATATTGTTCCAGTTATTTCAGGTTCAACTATAAATAACGTTGGAACAAAAGAGATGTTAGCTTCACTTGAAAATTATATTGATCCTAGATTTACAGAACAAGAAGGTGAGTTTACAGGTACTGTATTTAAAACTTTTATTGATCCGTTCATAGGTAAAATATCTTATATTAAAGTAACGAATGGCTCTGTTGTAAAAGATAAGGAAGTATTTAATATCAGAACAGGAAACAAAGAGAAAATATCTAATGTATATACAATTAGAGGTGGGGAGCTTATAGAACTTGAAAAGGCTTATGCTGGAGATATTATCGTTGTAACGAAGCTTTCAAACCTTGCTACAGGAGATACTATTTCAACTGATAGAGAAGCTGTCTCAGAAATAGAGCTTGTATTCCCAAAACCACAGATTTATTATGCTGTTTCACCTAAAAACAAAAATGAAGAAGATAAGATGGCAAATGTATTGATAAGGCTTGTAGGTGAAGATCCAACACTGCACTATTATAGAAACTTAGAAACGAATCAAGCATTGATAGGAGGCCAAGGAGAACTTCACGTTAGGACACTTCTAAACAAAATGAAGGATAAATTTGGACTTGATTTGGTACTTAGCGATCTGAAAGTTCCATATAGAGAAACAATAAAATCAAGCTCAGATGTAGAAGGAAAGCACAAAAAACAGTCTGGTGGACATGGACAGTACGGACACGTAAAGATAAAATTCTCAAGAAGTGAAGAAGAATTTGATTTTTCAGAAGAACTGTTTGGAGGATCTGTTCCAAAATCATATGTGCCTGCAGTTGAAAAAGGTCTAAAAGATTCTATGTTAAAAGGTGTATTGGCAGGTTATCCAGTAACGAATATCAAAGCGGTGCTTTATGACGGATCGTACCATGATGTTGACTCTTCAGAGATGGCATTTAAGATGGCAGCTTCAATAGCATTTAAAAAAGGTATGGAAGAGGCAAAACCAATACTTCTAGAACCAGTTATGAAACTTACAATTACAATACCTGAGGAGTACATGGGAGATGTAATGGGAGATATGAACAAAAGAAGAGGTAAAATATTGGGAATGGAATCAAATGGAAAAGGAAAGCAAATATTAGAAGCTCTTGCTCCACAAGGAGAAACATTCAAATATGCAATAGATCTTCGTTCAATGACTCAAGGTAGAGGATATTTTGAAATGGAATTTGATAGTTATGCAGAAGTTCCAGCTAGTACGACAGAAAAAATTGTAGCGGACGCTAAAAAAGAATAACAATTATGAATGATTAAAATAACAAAAGAAGCACTTAAAAAAAGTGATCTTTAAGAATGAAAATTGTCTCACCCAACAAATACATCTTACCGTAGGTAATAAACAATTTACCTACGGTAATTTTTTGTAAAAAAAACTAAATCTCGATGTAGCATTTTTAACGGTTTTTTTTATTAAGTTGTTTAATTTTATTATATAATTAGTCAAAATTTTTTTAAAAGCCTCTAATCTATGTGTTATAATATAAATACTAGTCAGATCAGGAATATTTTTTAGAAAAAAGTAGGTTTTTTTTATTAAGTTTATGAGTATAAAAATTTAATAAATTAATTTTAAGGTTAATTTAAGGAGGTGTTGTTAAAATTTATGGCGAAGGTAAAAACAAAGTACGTGTGTCAAAACTGTGGTTATGTTAACCCCAAATGGTTAGGAAAATGTCCCGAGTGTTTAAAATGGAACACTTTTGTAGAAGAAATTGAAGAAAAATCAAGTTCTAAAACACAAGCATTGGTGAGTTCAACAAATACAATTTCTACGAAACCAGTGTTAATTAACTCAATCATAACCAGTAAGGAAGAACGTTTTACGACTAAAATACCAGAACTCGATAGGGTCTTGGGAGGCGGGATTATACCAGGATCGCTCATTTTAGTTGGTGGAGATCCAGGAATTGGAAAGTCAACGCTACTTTTACAAGTATCGAATAATATTTCAGAAACTAGAAAAAAAGTATTATATGTATCTGGAGAGGAAAGCGAAACTCAGATAAAAATGAGAGCAGGTAGACTTAATATCAACTCTGAAAATCTATTTATCTACACTGAAAATAACCTAGCGGCAATTGAAATGCAAGTTGCAGCAATAAATCCAGACGTCATTATTGTGGACTCAATACAAACAATGATTTCACCCGATATAAACTCTGCGCCAGGTACTGTAAGTCAGATAAAAGAAGGAACTTCTCAGTTAATGAAATTGTCTAAAAAAAATGCGATAACGACTTTTATAGTTGGGCACGTGACAAAGGAGGGGTCTCTCGCTGGACCTAAACTACTTGAACATATGGTTGACACAGTTTTATACTTTGAAGGTGAAAGATACAATACATATAGACTTTTGAGAGCAGTAAAAAATAGGTTTGGATCTACAAATGAACTTGGAGTCTTTGAAATGAAAAGTGATGGACTTGTGGAACTTGAAAATCCATCTAAGGTTTTGATAGCTGAAAAACCTACAGATGCATCAGGGTCTATTATAGTTTCAACTGTTGAAGGGACAAGGTCGATGTTGCTTGAGCTTCAGGCACTGGTAGCCCACACAAATTTTGGATACCCAAGAAGAACCACTACAGGAGTAGACAACAATAGAGTAGCACTAATACTAGCGGTTTTAGAAAAAGTAGTAGGAATGCAAGTTCAAAGCTACGATGTTTTTGTAAACATTGTAGGTGGCTTAAAAATCAATGAGCCGTCAATGGACTTAGGAATTGCTTTATCAATTGCTTCAAGTTTTAGAAATATGCCGATTGACTCTGATATTGTCGTAACTGGAGAAATTGGACTAACTGGAGAGATAAGGACAGTAAGCTTTATTGAAAAAAGGATAATTGAGTGTGAAAAGTTGGGGTTCAAAAAAATAATTATCCCTAAGGGAAATTATTTAAAGGCATTTGAAAAAGATTATAGTATTGAAATTATTCCTGTTTCAAACTTAAAGCAGGCAATTCATGCGACTTTAAACGCCTAGTAAATACACGTAGAGAAATGTACAAAAGGCAATAAAAAGAGAAATAAGGCAATAAAGTAATAAAAGAGCAATAAGGCAACAAAAAAGAAATAAGGCAACAAAAAAGAAATAAAAGAGCAATAAGGCAACAAAAAAGAAATAAGGTAATAAAAAAGAAATAGGTACGTAAATACCCAAGGTAAAAGAAAAGTTAGAATAGTGATAGGGATCGAGCTAGATATATTTTATGCACGAAAAGTAGATGCATAAAGTGAACAGAATTTATTTAAAAGGACTTATAAAATGAGAAACAATCGTTCTCGACAGAATAATTTAATAGAGCCGTTCCTTATTTTAAGGAGGAAAATTTATGATAAGTAAAATTAAAAGACTTCTTTTTGCACTAGTCGGACTTGCAATAGCAACCACGCTATATATTTCACTAATGAATCCAATAGTAGTACTTCAGTTTGGAAATAGGAGTTATGGATATATCGCAGGAATTTCATTAGGTATAGTTGTGGGATTAATATTTTATATTGCAGAACCGGCAATAAGCAAAAAGTTAAAGACAGTGGGCAAGAAATTTGATAAAGAGATGTCTGTATATTCTCAAGTTGACATCATATTGGGATCAGTTGGTCTACTATTGGGATTTATAATAGCATTTTTGATTAGTAATTTACTTGAAAGAATATATATTGTAGGTCCTGTATTATCAATAATATCATATATTGTCTTTGGACTTATAGGGATAAGAATTGGTATTAGAAGCAAAACTGAAATTGGAAACTTCTTAAAAAACAGAGGTGCGATTGGCGAAAAGAAAGACAAGGATGCTGATAAGAAAAAGAATATCAAGAGGGATATACCTCCAAAAATATTAGATACATATGTAATTATTGATGGAAGAATAGCAGATATTTCAAAAACTGGTTTTATCGAGGGAAAACTTGTCATTCCACAGTTTGTACTCGACGAATTGAGGCATATTGCAGATTCTGCAGATGATATGAAGAGAGTTAGAGGAAGAAGAGGTCTTGACATCTTAAATATGATCCAAGAGGAAGGAAATATTGATGTAGAGGTGACAGATCAAGATTTTGATGATATTTCAGAAGTCGATATAAAACTATTGAAGTTGGCTTCAGTGCTTAATGGAAAAGTGGTGACAAACGATTATAACTTAAACAAAGTAGCTCAGGTACAGGGGGTAGAAGTTCTAAATATTAATGAACTTTCTAATGCAGTCAAACCAATAGCAATACCAGGTGAGGAAATGGTCATCACAATTGTAAAAGAAGGAAAAGAAAATCAGCAAGGTGTTGCATACTTAGATGACGGGACTATGATAGTTGTCGAAAATGGTAAGAAAAATATTGGAGAGACTAGAAAAGTTGTTGTAACGTCTATACTTCAAACACCAGCAGGTAGAATGATATTTGCCAGAGTTAAGTAGATATGTGCTTCTAATGATTATGACTCGGCAAAGTTCAGCCTCGTTGAAACGCTTATGTCGAATTTTAGTTAAAGCTAAAAATTCCTTGAGATTTATCTTGTTATAAAAAAACTAAAAATAATCATTGACAAAGATTTTTGGTATGGTATAATTGCCTTATATAACTCGGCGAAGATAAAGGAAAAGTAGCGTGAAGAGATTTTACAGAGAGGAATTGTGGGTGTGAGATTCCAAATTGACACATGTGAACCAGCCTTTTAGCTTGAAGAGGTAAAAATCTTCACGGTAAGAACCGTTACATTCTATTGAGGGAGCTATTTATATAGCTAATTAGAGTGGTACCGCGGAAAATACAGCCTTTCGTCTCTATTATGAGATGAAGGGCTTTTTTCTTGTGCTTTGGGCTGTGTCAAAAGTTATTTTTTAGGAGGATATTTAAAATGTCGAAAATTGAAAAGCAATTTGTTGAAGAAATTACGCCAATGGAAGAGGATTTTGCACAGTGGTATACTGATGTAATAACAAAAACTGAATTAGTGGATTATGCACCAGTTAAAGGATTTATGGTAATAAGACCATACGGGTTTGCATTATGGGAAAAGATAAGAGATTATGCAGATTCATTATTTAAACAAACAGGACATAAAAACGTATACTTCCCATTGTTGATACCTGAAAGTCTATTAAACAAAGAGGCTGAGCACGTTGAAGGTTTCGCACCTGAAGTTGCATGGGTAACACAGGGAGGAAACAAGGTTTTAGAAGAAAGACTTGCTATTAGACCAACTTCTGAAACTATAATATGTACAATGTATGCGAAGTGGTTAAACTCATATAGACAGTTACCATTTTTATACAACCAGTGGAATTCTGTTGTAAGATGGGAAAAAACTACTAGACCGTTTTTAAGAACATCTGAATTTTTATGGCAAGAAGGTCATACTATTCATGAAACAGCAGAAGAAGCTATGCAAGAGACTCTACAACAGTTGGAATCATACAAATCTGTAGCAGAGGATCTAATGGCTATTCCAGTAATAGATGGACAAAAATCAGAAAGTGAAAAATTTGCAGGTGCTGACTCAACATATACTATAGAGGCGATGATGCACGATGGAAAAGCTCTACAGTCAGGTACTTATCACTTCTT
>JBDHVM010000078.1:0-6376 GCA_039809725.1 Peptostreptococcus sp. | reverse complement strand
CTAAAGAGTTTTCATAGTTTAAATTTGCAAGTGACCTAAACATATCAAAGGATTTTCTGTAGTACAGTGCAGCAAGAAAATACTCACACCTTTTGTTACCCTTCTCAGTGCCTAATCTCAGGTACATTTCAGCCCTGTCGTATTCAAAATTTCTAAATAAAAGTAGTGCTAAATTATACATCGATTCTGTGCAATTTAATTTGACTGCTTTTTCGTAGTATTCAATTGCTTTTTTCGGCTCTTTAAAAAAATTGTCATACATGACACCTAATGTATTTAAGGCGTATACATTGCTTAACTCAGCAGGACCTTCAAGGTAATACTTCGCTTCTTCATAACTTTCTTGTAAGAATAACAGTCTTCCAGCATATAATCTGGCAATTTCATGACCATTGTCAGATGCAATCTTATAGTATCTGATCGCTAATTTTGTATCTCCAACTTTCTCATAAATACTAGCTAGTTTAAAACAAGATTCAATATCCCCTGTATCAGCAGCTTTTTTATACCAATTAGTCATGTTATCCCAGTCATTCTTCTTCTCATAGATATTGGCGAGTTTTATTTTACTGCTCAATCCTTCGGTATTTAATTTGTAATAGTAAATTGCCAAATCAAATTCTTTAAGTGCTCTACAAAGATCCCCCATGTTTTCAGAAGAATTGTAACATCCCTCATCTATTGCATCTTTATAATAGGGTCCCGCATCTTGGAAGTTTTTATCCTCAAATAATATATTAGCTAAGTTATTTTTTGCTTCCTTTATTCCATCATCTGCTGCCATTTGATAGTATATTCTTGCATTATCAGTATCATCGTTTTTGTTATACAAATTAGCTAATCTAAATTTAGCTAGAGAATGGTTTTGTGCAATAGCTAATTCGTAGTAGTTTATTGCATCTGAAGCCTTATCTTTTCGGTCGAGTATATATGCTAACCTATATTGAGCATCTGCGTTACCATCTTCTGCTGCTATTAAGTATGTCTTTTCAGCTTCTACATAGTTCTCTGACAACTCATATAATACACCAAGGTTAATACAAGCTCTTATATGTTTCTTCTTAATTATTTTTTTATATAATTCGATAGATTTATCGAAGTTGTTTCTATCCATTTCTAGAACTGCCATATTATATATAGCATCCTCATCATTAAGTATGACTCCCTTTTCGTACATTGATTCAGAAAGAGCATCATTTCCAAGTTCTTTATTAAGTAATCCTAAATTAAAATATGATTTGGCGAAACCTTCATCTGCAGCTGTTTTTAATATTTTTTCTGAGGACTCATAGTCCTCTAATATGTAATAAATTACACCTGCATTATTCTTTGCAGGTAAAATACCTTTTTCGGCTGCTCTTTCATACCAATAAAGCGAAGTATCATATATTTCACTATTATAATACATATTTCCTAGATTGAAAGCTGCATAGTCAACACCACTATTAAAGGCGGACTTGTACCAATCTTCAGCTTTTTCTAACTCTCCCTCACTATCGTATAATTGACCGAGAATAAGCTGAGCTTTTTCATATCCAGCTTCAGCAGCTTCTTTAAATTTTTCTACTGCCAAATCTGATTTTCCTATTTTTTCATAAAAATTACCCTTTAAATAGTCCATTTTTGGATTTTGTGACAAGTGCCTCACCTCCCTAGTCTAAATTAACAGAATTACCCTCATATAATTATATATTATATAAAATGTAAAGTAAATACCAACAGAAATATATTTTTAAGTGTCTTACATACATACAAATTTTGTGATAAAATTTTAATATAAGGTTTTTTGGAGGTTTATAATGGAAAATCAATTGAGTTATTTAGATCTATTTTGTACTTTTTTTAAAATAAATTTGGTTACATTCGGTGGTGGATACACAATCGTTCCTGTAATAAGGGATGAATTTGTGAAAAAGAGGAAATTAATACAAGATGATGAAATGTTGGATATGATCGCAATTGCACAATCTGGTCCAGGCCCAATGGCAATTAATACTTCAATACTGACTGGCTATAGACTTAAGGGATGGAAAGGTTCATTGGTATCACTTTTTGCATCAGTTCTCCCATGTTTAATTATAATATCGATATTATTTTACATTTACTCTACGATTTCTAAAATTAAAGTCATTGAGTACTCTCTTCAAGTCATGAGTGGTTCAATAACGGCGGTTTTGTTTATAACGGTATTTCAGATGACAAAAAAAGCTCTCTTAAAACATAAAATATTTGGATCAATTCTCTTCATTTTTTCTGTTTTAGTTGGCTTATTTACTAATGTCAATACTGTATTTATTATAGTTATTAGTGGTTTTATCGGTGTGGCAGTATTTTCACTTGTCAAGGAGGAAAAAGTAAAATGATTAATACTCTAATTACTCTATACATTACTTTTTTAAAGATTGGAACATTTGCATTCGGAGGTGGATATGCTGTTTTGCCACTGATACAAAAATATATTGTAGTTGAACAAAAGTGGCTCTCTATGAAAGAATTGACAGACTTAGTTTCCCTTTCTCAAGTAACACCAGGTCCCATAGGTATCAACTCAGCAACATTTGTTGGAACAAAGGTCGCTGGTCTTTCGGGAGCTATTATTGCCACTATTGCAGAGATCACACCTTGCTGTATCATAATGCTTATACTTGGCCATTTCATCTTTAAAGGAAAAAAATTTAAAATACTAGATTATATTTTAAAAGGTTTGCGACCTGCTATTTCTGGACTGATATTGATAGCGGCGATAAATATGTTCAAATCAGCAACTATATTAAACGGAAAAATAAGTATACTTGGAAGCATTGGATTTATTATTGGTCTGATATTGTATTCGTCAAAAAAAGTTAGTATAGTAAAAATAATTGGTATTTCTGCTGGAATTGGCGCAGTCATAGGGATAATACTATAATTTTAATATTCATGTATCATAATTGGAACTATTTTCTATAAATAAAACATAAAAATTATAAAAAAGCTGACTCTTTAATAACTACACTCCTATATTATATAAAATATATTTTTGGAAGCAGTAAAATTAAAGGTCAGCTTTATATTTTTAATTTTTATAACTAAAAAGTGAATAATAAATAGACAGAAGATTTGTTACCTGAGTATCTACTCCATCTATCCTGATATCACCATTTATTCTGGCAAAATTATACTTAAAAGTATTCATATATTTTGTTCCAGAGCCATAACTGTTTTTATATTTTTCAATCAATTTTAAATCAGATTTAACATCTGGATCCAATTGCAGTAAAAAATTGTTGTAATCAATTTTATCATTTACTCTCAATGACTCAGATACCATACTTAGTGCTGCTAAATAACCTGAGTACTTAAACTTTGCATCAGAATTATTTATACAAGCAAGATAAGCGTAAAAAATAGCTTCATCCTCTTTTACGACTCCCCTTTGCATTGCCATATATTTTGAAGTAATAAAGGGCAGATATACACTTGGAATTTTATCATTTAAACTAACCTCATTAGTTAAAATATAGTATCTACCATCTAGACCAAAAAAGTCAAATATTGGTGCAATAAGTGTCTTCTTAGGGTATGAAAACTTTCCTGAAAGTCTTGGAAAAGCATCAGAAATAACATTAAATCCTTCTACTGCTTGATTTGAGACACCATAAATATTTGATGTATTATAGTCAACATTAGAACTCATGGCAATTTTTCTAGACTCTACTGCTTTTTCTTCTAGAAACTTAAATATTTCGGTTCTTTTTTTATTATCTACATTTGTCCTTATGTTTGTAGAATATTTTGTGTTATACTTAGAAACTAAGGAGTTTCCAAGAGGTGGTGTATGATAATTCAAACCAAATAACAGCAAATATATAAATAAAAATATACTGATTAGGTTAAAAGTCCCCCAAAAAAATCTTGAAATAAATCCAAAGAAATTTTTATGCCCAAATATCCTTCTTATAATATTTAGTATTGTAAGTAATATAATAATTAAAAGTGCTACAGAAATAATATCACCTACAGGAAGATTGGTTGCACCAAATAGCCTACTCATTTTTTCTCTTATAAATCTATTAATAATATCGGAATATATAAGTTCAGTAGCCAAATTATATTTTGACGACAATCCTATAAAAAATATTGAAATAATAAAAAGAATTATTGTTCCAATTTTAAATTTAAACAAATAAATCACCTCCACTAGCAAAGTATATTATAACATAAAGATTAACTAAAAACTACTGAATGATTAAAGTGATTTAATAAAAATACGTCCGATTTAACTAATAATTTAATAAGTTAATGTTATCAATTACTTTGTAGCTTATATCCAATTTTTCCAATAGAATCAAATCGCCACTTATCAGCGATTCTTTTTTGATTTTATTTAGCTTTTTTATCCATATTTCAGCTCTCATAGCGTCAGATTTTGAATTTAATTCAAGTAAAAATTCAAGTTTTCTAAAACCTCTAGATCTCACATATTTTGAACCTACAGAGTTTTTATGTTCATTGAGCCTTCTCTTTATATCTGTTGTATAACCGCAATAGAGAGTATTGTCATTACATCTAATTATATATGTATACACTAAAACCTCCTACTTTTCAATTGAAATGTAATCTTTAAGCACCAGCCATGCCTTAACATCGATTTTATCGCTACCACCTAAGAGATCTCTCGCAAGCTTCTGGTCGACAAAAAATGGTTGTATTATTTCAGAATCCTCTTGAAGATCAGTTGAAATTCTTCCTCTAACTTTCCCGTATACAATTGATAGTGATTCATCGGACATTCCCACAGATGCAAATGCAAACTTACATGATTCATCATAGTTTATATCATATAGCTCCAAACCAGTCTCCTCTTTTAATTCTCTTTCTGCAGATTTATATATATCTTCACCAGAATCTATTAAACCAGCTGGTAGTGAATATACATAGTCATTAACTGGTACTCTAAATTCCCTTATCATAAGTAATCTGTTTTTTTCATCTTTTCCAACAATAATAACAGCATCAGAAGATGTATTTTCTTTATTTAGTAAGTTTTTTTTGTACTCATCATATTTGTTCCTTGAAGCAACTATCCACTTACATTCTTTATTTTTTTTATTTATATAATATACTTCATAAACATTTAAAAATTTCGATTCATAAACACTGTGTATTTTTGTGATTTTATTGAATTTTTTTAATATTTCCATTATTTTTTCCTTCCTTATTTACATATTTTTTAAAAAGATATATAATATATTAAATAGTAGTTTATTTTTTTATAATATTTATCGGAACTTAACTAAAGTTTTTACTTTGTACAAAGGGGTGAGCACTATGCTAAAAACAAGGACAATTAGTAACAGACATTTTCACGATTTTGTAGAAAAGCATGTTTTTGACTTTGTGGAAGTAGATTCCTACTTAAGCAGTTCAAAACTATATGGGGTTATTACAGGCTATGACAATTTGTCATTAACTCTAACTATTACACATATTGATGAAGATCATCCAAAACATAAGGAAACAGAATCCTTATATATTCCTGTAAATGCTATAAAATCAATAAGAAAGCTATAAATAAAAGGTACCTACAAGGTACCTTTTATTTATGCTAAAATTTGTCTAAAAAACCCTCAATTTTTTCCATAAGTATCTTTTTAGTATCTACATCTGCAAAGCTAGACATCACAGAATCATAATATATTTTTTTGTACATATCAATATCAGTATTCATTAAAAAAGACATCTTGGCATACTCACTTGTTAAATTTGTATTTGAAACTGTTCTATTATCAGTATTTATTGATACTTTTATATCTTGCTTTATAAAATCTAATACTGGATGACTTTCTAAAGACTCAACTGCCTTTGTTTGTAAATTGCTTGTTGGGCACACTTCAATCATAATATTATTATTTTTAATTATTTCTTCAATGTTTTTACGTTTGTGTGCACTTACACCATGACCTATCCTAGTTGCGTTAAGTTGTTTTATTGAGTCAAGTATATTTTTTCCAGAACCTGCTTCACCTGCATGAATAGTGATGTTATATCCATAGTTCTTTGCCAATAGCATTGCATTTATATATTTTGAGGGAAATCCTTCCTCTTCTGGTCCTGCCAAATCAATACCTACAACGCCACGTCCGAGGTATTTCTTACCTGCTTCAACTGTATGGATTGAATCTTCCTCTGTCAAAGTTCTCATGCAGCACAGTATTATATTGCCATAAATAGGATATTTACTCTGTGCTTTTTTCATTCCATTGATAACAGATTTTATTGCCTCTTCTTGAGATAATTTTTTAGCAGTATGCAATACAGGAGCAAATCGAAGCTCAAGATAAGAAACATTTTCTTTGTATGCATCTTCAAAGACTTCAAATGCAAATCTTTCAAT
>JBDHVM010000077.1:0-6398 GCA_039809725.1 Peptostreptococcus sp. | reverse complement strand
TTTTTCCAACAATAGGTCTCTCCTCATCAGAAAGCTTCCCCATTTCCTTAAGAATCTTTGTAAGCTCCCCCTTTTTCCCAAGAACCTCAATTCTAAGAGATTCTACTTCTTCATAAGTTTTAGATTCCTCAATACGTTCTTGAGCTTTTTCCTTTAATTTTTTCAATAATTCCTGCATATTTTCCATCCTTTCAAATAAAAATTTACTACTCTATATTCCTTATTAATCTGTCTGTAATTATTGAATAAAAAATTACGACTAGAAATTTTAAGAAATAAAAAAAGACCTTTATCCCATAGGGACGAAAGGTCTATAATCGCGGTACCACCCTAATAGTTTGATCTAATGAACAAACCACCTCAAAAGTTTAACGCACATGACGTTTCCTCCTACTAAAATTTCAAAGGAACTGCTCCAGAGGGAACTTCCATAGAAAAAACAAATAGCTTTTCACCAACCAGCCACTCTCTAAATTGCCTTATCTGTGTACTTTTCTCTTTCATAGCATTTATTTATATCTATTTTTAAACTATTGTATGTATTGTATCAGAAAATTAATTACAATGCAAGTTTTTACCTCATTATTTTTTGTTTATTTGATACATCAATAAAGCGGCCGAAACGGCAACATTAAGTGACTCTGCTCTTCCAAACATAGGAATTTTAACTAGTTTATCTGAATTTTCAATCCAAAACTCATTTATTCCATTTGCCTCATTGCCTACAACAAGTGCACACTTTTCTTTATACTCAATCTTGTCATAGTAATTATCTGTGTTTAGATATCCCGAAACAATTTCAATATCATTCTTTTTAAGACACTCTAATAAATCATTTTGAGATGCAAATATCATATCCATAAAAAACATAGACCCCATTGCTGATCTTACAACTTTTGGATTGAACACATCAACTGTATTAGATGTAATTAATATTAAATCAAAACCAGCAGCATCTGCAGTCCTAATAATCGTACCCATATTTCCTGGGTCTTGAATTCTATCTACAACAATTATTTTTTTATGCTTATAACAGTTAAAATCTTCAACATTCAACGATCTTATCTTACATATAGCCGCTACACCCTGTGTGTTTTCAGTCATTACCATCTTCTCAAACATATCGTCAGGGAATACGTATACTTTAAATTTTTCATCTAGATTATCAACTATGGTTTTGTTTTCTATTTTTGTATAGAATTTTTCACTCATAGCAATTACATCTATTTCAGCGCCGTATTCAACAGCCAATTCTACGGTTCTAATACCTTCAGCAATATACTTGCCTTCTTTTTTTCTACCTTTAGACGTCGATAGCGATTTTATTTTTTTGTATGTTTCATTGTCCTTACTTTTAATAAAAATCATATTCTTTACCTGCTACTTTAAATGTACTAAAACTTTTTACTTTCATTACTATTAGATAATAGGGCAATTTTTTCTATTAATTTTGAATTACCAGCAATAACAATTATATCGCCCTCTTCAAACTTTTTATTAGGATCGGCAGGTACTTGAAATCCTTCTTTCCCCTTAACTCCTACTACATTTATTGCATATTTTTTTCTTACACTTAAATCCAATAAGTTCTTTCCAACCCAATCCTTAGGAACAGTAATTTCAAAAATCGAGTTTCTATCATCAAGTTGCATAAAGTCTACTATATTGTTATACATAAGTGATTTTGCAACTTTCACGCCCATATCATGTTCTGGAAAAACGACTCTATCTGCTCCAATTTTTGTCAACACATTTGCTTGAAGAACGTCTTTTGCCTTGCTAATAACATATGGTACTCCCAGGTCTTTTGCTATTAAAGTCGCCATTATAGATGCTCTTAAGTCCGTACCAATAGCTATTATTGCAACATCAAAATTACCAATACCAATACTTCTTAAGGCAGATTCATCTGTTACATTTGCAATTGCCACATTATCCATTGTTTCCGATAATTGCTGGATAACCTCTTCATCGCCATCTACCACCATTACTTCTTCACCTGACTCCATCAGTGTTTTTGCTACGGATTTTCCAAATCTTCCAGCACCAATCACTATATACTGTTTCATAATTTACACCTCACATTTTTTGAATTATCCAACCAATATCTTCTCTTCTGGGAACCTTACTTTCTTTACCTTGCTCTCATGTATAAACGATGTAAATATTGTCAATGAACCTACACGTCCAGCAAACATGAATAATGCTATAAGAATTTTTCCAAACTCATTTAGATTGTTAGAACCACCCAAAGATAATCCAACTGTTGCAAAAGCAGAAGAAACTTCAAATGCACTAGAAAGCAACGTAAAATGAGAATTTTGCGAAATATTTATGACAAATGTTCCTATCACAACTGCCACTACACCTACTACAAAAACTCCCAGTGCTTTTCTAAAAATAAAAATATTTATCCTTCGTTTATAAACTGTTATCTCATTTTCATTTTTCAAAAATGCCTTTACCGCCATAAATATTACTGCCACAGTTGTAGTTTTAATACCACCACCTGTAGATGCAGGCGAGGCTCCTATAAACATTAATATTATCATGACAAAAAGAGTGCTTTCTCTAAATTTAGTTAAATCTACCGTAGCGAAACCTGCCGTTCTTGTTGTTACTGATTGAAAAAATGAAACCTGAAACTTATCCCAAATATTCATGTTTGCAATTGACTTCGCATTATCAAATTCTCCTAAAAATACCAAAACTGTTCCAGCAAAAATAAGTATCAATGTTGTACAAATAACCATCTTTGAGTTTAAGTTAAGCTCTCTAAATTTTTTTGCTCTTTTTATGCCAATGAGAACTGGAAATCCCAATCCTCCAAGAATTATCAAGCTCGCTGTCCCAAATACGATTATAGGATTATTGTAATGTTTTATTATTGATGTATACTGTCCTGTGACGCCTCCCATCAAATCAAATCCCGCATTACAAAATGATGAAATTGCATGAAATATACTGATTCCCGCACCGTTTACAACGCCGAACTCTGGTATATATACAAAGGAAAAAATAAGAGCCCCAACGAGTTCAATTAACAATGTAAATTTTATCACCTGAATAACTAGCCTAACAGATCCCGATAATTCATTTTGGTTCATGGCCTCTTTTATTAGGATTCTCTGTCTTAAATTTATCTTTTTTCCAAGTATTAGCGCAACTGATGTACTGATTGACATAAATCCTACACCACCAATTTGAATAAGTAAAATAATAACTACCTTGCCAAAAAAACTCCAGTAAAGACCTGTATCCACTACCACAAGCCCAGTCACACACACTGCTGAAGTTGCAGTAAATAAAGAATCTATGAAATTAGTCCAGTTACCATTAGCTGATGCTAAAGGTGTCATTAGCAAAAAAGATCCCATTAATATTACGAATCCAAATCCAATCACCATCATTTGACCAGGTGTTCTTCTGTCCAAAAAAGATGGACAACTTTTCTGTTCACCTTCCATTTGTTTCCTCCAAATTTTCAGAAAATCGTGAGACTACCGAGTATTAATTTTCATCAATACTCGGTATCCCACGCTTCAATAATACATATTTCTATAAACCTATTATATTTCTATATGATTTTTCTTTGGCATCTCGTAACTTTTTAAGAAATATTTTTTGCCAAAAAGAATATCATATTGTACTAGCTCCATCTTCTTCCTATAGTCTTTATCATTATGCAAATATGCATGCACAAGGTTCATAGGTCCGTATGGTTGCTTTGCAATATCTAATACCAGAGTACTAAGTTGGTAAGACTGAAAGTCTTTTGGAATTTCAACCTTTTTTTCACCATAGTTATTTACAACTGCAAAAAGTGATGAATATAGATCAAGCCCAGTTTGTCCCCTAGTCAAAATGTTTAACGCTGGAAGGTGATCTCCATAAAATACAAGTACTGTAGGTACTTTAGATTTATTAGTTTCTTTTACTAAATTTCCCACAAAATCATCCATATCCTTTAACTGATTAATATAATAGTTAATTTGGTTTATATCTGGCTTAGGCAAATTAGTATTTTTTAACTCTATCCTATAGTCTAAATCCATATCTCCAGTTGGGTACTTACTATGCCCTTGTGTCGATATAGTCATTATCAGATTTCTTTTATCTTTGTTATCATACAATACATTTGATATGTAACGTGATAGTATTTTGTCCTTTGGCCATCCCATCGGCGTAAACTCAACATCCTTCATAGACTGTAGAGGAATATACTTTTGGAATCCCATATTTTCATAACCTTTATCTCTATTATAAAATTTTTGATAGTAATTATGAATTAGTGTTGTTTTGTAACCACTCATTCTCAAGTCAGTCGCTAATGATATAGATGGTTTTTCGGACAAGAAAGTGTAATATGGTATCTCACCTTGATTCAAAAACTCAAAGTTGCTTCCGCTAACCACTTCATACTCTGTTCTTGCAGTACCCCCGCCTGTTACTGGCACATTCATATACCCTGATGTATAATTTTTCATCAAACGCCTCATATTTGGAATGGGATCTTCTGTAAAATGACATTCTTTTATTCTTGTGGGGTCAAAAAAAGCCTCTAACTGCACAAATATAATATTTGGCTTTTTATCGCCTTTAAATATTGTACGTTTGTCACTTGCCTTTTTTATATCCACTTCATTACGTATTTTTTTAATGGCTTCTTCTGAATACCCTTCAGGTTTTCCTCTCATTGCAAGTCTAGTAGCATCAACTATTGAATATACAAATCCATTGTTTGCATATGATAAGTTCACATCCCAAGCTATCGGATCAAGTATTTTTGCTGTCCTTAACTGGGGAATAACTATCAGATAAGTCGTCAATAAAATAAGAGATATTATTATATTTCTTATCCCCGTTATTCTTTTTCTGTTATTATCTTTAACAAAAAAGAAAATCATAAACGCAATAGACAACACCACTACAACAATCAAGGCAATTGTAGTCTTAATATCTAGAAAAGAATTTTGCAATTCTAAAGCTTCCCTATAGCTATATATGTCATATGGAGAAAGTGGCATACCCCTTAGTGAAGAAAGCATAGAACTTATAACAGACAACAAAATCAAAATGAAAGACAAAAGAAAATAAATAAGTTTTTTTCTTTTTACTATCAATGTTATTGAAAAAATCAATACAATCAATAAATAGTTCACTACTGATTGTATTGGAAAATCTGCAAAAAAGCCAATCACTCTATTAAAACTTTTTCTTGAAATAGTTTCAATAATCAAGTATATACCCAAAGAATATACCATCAAAATCACTAACTCAAGATTTGACTTCCTCGCCTTGTTTACTTCTATTTCTTTTCTATACTTGACCCTTGAACCTGTATTTTCGTCTGATTCATTTTTTTCCAAATCGGTTTTATCGTTGTTATATCTAAAATTAGAATTTGTATTTTCTATGTTTTTTACATCTATTTTAGAATTAGACATATTGTTTTTGAAGTGCAATTTTTCTTTTTTATTTCTTCTTATTTTTTTCATCTATCACTAATTAGCAGCTAATATACAAGCTCTCAAAACTGACTGTTCAATTCCACCTAAAGAAGTCAATGTATTTGCACCTTTAAGCACTGATTTATCGCTTTTTCCTGAAACTAATACTATAGGGTTAGTATTTCTACCAGCTAAAGGTCCACCTGTAAGCGCATCTACTAACTTATACCCATCGCTCAATAAAAAACTTGATGGAGCCTCCCTATAGAAAGTCCTTACTACAGCCGAGTTTGTTTTATATCTATCTGCACCACTTATTCTAGTAGCCCCTAATTGACTAACTACTCCTGAAGTGATTGAGTTTGTTCCACCAATTGCATAAATATTTCTTGTTTTTTCAACTATATTTGCTGTTGCATTATCTATTCTTGTTCCATTTGTAAGTAAAACTGGCTCACCATCTCTAGCTGCAACAGCTGAAATACTCATTGCGTCAGCTTCTCCTCTACTTCCATTAGTTAGGAATACTTTGCCAATAGAACCTTTAATATTCATAATTTCATTTGCAACATTTGTACTAGTTTGATATCTATCACTTCCACCAATTCTTTTTACAATGAAACCTCCCATATTTTGGTCTCTCAACTTCTTCTCAATATTAGAACTAATAGAATTTTCTGATCCAATAATATATACTTTCTTTGCTATTTCCATTCTCAACTGCGTTTCATTTGGAATACTATCTCTCTTCACTAAAAGAATTGGCCCCTTAATAACTCCAGAAAGACCACTCGCACTTAGTCCATCCGCCAATTTATTTCCGTCTGCATTTACTAGTATTACAGAATCATATGACCCCATCTCTCCTGCAATAGCCGATGCAGTTGCATATCTATCCTGCCCCTTTATCTGAACAATATCTTCATAGTTAATCGCCTTTGCAGATAT
>JBDHVM010000076.1:0-6406 GCA_039809725.1 Peptostreptococcus sp. | reverse complement strand
ACTTGGACTAGGAGCAGATGATTATATGATAAAGCCGTTTAGTCCGAACGAACTTGTTGCACGAGTGAAGGCACATATTAATAGATTCAGATCCATAAGCTCTAGTGAGGAAAATGAGATAATAGAATTAGAGGAACTGTTAATAGATAAAACGGCGCATAGAGTATTTGTAAATGATGAAGAAATTTCATTTACGCATAAGGAATTCAAACTACTTTCGTACTTAGCAGAGAGACCAAACAGGGTATGGAGTAAGGAAGAATTATTTGAGAGAATATGGGATTTTGATGCACTAGATACCGATGTATCGACTGTAGTGGTGCATGTTAAAAGAATAAGAGAAAAACTAAAAAAAGCGAATATGACTGAAATCCCAATAGAAACAATATGGGGTAGTGGCTATAGATTTAATAGGAACTAAAAAAGAATAAGTTATATAAAAGTTATATAGAAAGATCTATAAAAAAAGTTATACAAAAGTTATATAAAAAGTTATATAAAAAGTGTTCAATTTGATATTGCAATTTAGGTATAAAAAGTTATATAAAAAGCTATATAAAAAGTTATATAAAAAGTTATATAAAAAGCTATATAAAAAGTTATATAAAAAGTTATATAAAAAGTTATATAAAAAGTTATATAATAAAGATTACATTGTAATTCATAATATTTGTTTAGGTGGGGTTATTATGCGAATGAGCAGGCAAGAGAATCAATTGGCTTTTCAAAATCAAAATCGCAAAAATTATTTTGAAGGTTGGTATTTTAAGCAAGTTTCAAGAGATGAAACGGTAGTTCTTTCTTTGATTCCAAGTATGATGAGAAATGAAAACACTGAAAAAGCCATGCTTCAGATTATTTTGGCGGAGAAGATAGATGATAAATGGAATATTCAGACTGAGCAGATTGATTTTGAGATGTCTTCATTTAATCACACAAAAAGTCCGTTTTCAATTGGCCTTGGAAAGAATACTTTTTCAAAAAAAGGTGTTTATTTGGAAGAGATAAGTATAGGGACAGATACAGAAGATAGTAAAGATATTTCATGTAAAATTTCTTTTGAGGGTTTTACCCTATTACCGACGTCAAGAATTTCTCCTACGATTATGGGAATATTTTCTTATCTTCCTTTTATGGAATGCATCCATGGAATAGGGAGTATTCACCATACTTTAAAGGGTTATGTAAAAATAAATGAAAAGACAGTTTCATTTGATGGTGGAATAGGATATTTAGAAAAGGACTGGGGGGAATCATTTCCAAAGGATTATATTTGGTTACAGTCAAATCACTTTGTAAATAGACCTTCATGTTTATTTTTTTCTTGGGCAAATATTCCTTTGGGACCGTTACATTTTAAGGGGTTTATTTGTCATATTTGGGTAAATGGAAAACATTATCGATTTGCAACATATAACTATGCAACGTGTATCATCAATGGAATGAATGAGGATAGCGTATCGATAACGCTAGAAAAAGGAGATTGTATCCTAAATATAAAGGCGACAGTTGATATGAAAGGTACTTTATCCGCTCCAAAGTTTGGACAAATGGATCATCAAATAAAGGAAGGGTTAGCAGGAACAGTGTCTTTTAAGCTGATCAATGAGAAAACAGGTGAGATGATAGAAGATTCGACTGAACTTGCTGGGGTAGAGATAGTAAAAAAGCTTGAAAATAATATAAGGTAAGAGAATATAAAACAGCTAAAAAAAGACGTATATGATATAGAAATCAAATAACTTAAAAAATGAAATGAATTATATATATTAAAGAACTCGAAATGAAAATAAAATTTGATTCCTAGAATATGAAAGAAATAGTAATAAGATTATGGGGATATTATCGTTATTAGAATAATTCTGATTATTTAGTCAAATAGTAATATAGGATATTTTTTTAAAAATTAAACTATAAATAAGAAAAAAATACATATTATACAGCATTTATTGTAAAAAAAGCAAATATAAAAAAATAAAATTTTTTTTCATATTTGCTTTTTAAGTTTATAGAGTAGAATATTTTATAAAAGTTAGTTTTTTGAAATATATTGCAAATTAATAACAATTAAATTTATTAGTTTTATTACTTTATATCAATATAATAAGTTTATTTATATATTTGACAAAGTAATATTTTTATAGTAAGATTTACGTGATAATACATTATTTTGTTATAAACTAGTAAGGATACTAGTAAAATAAAATTATTACATATGAGGGGGATCTTATGTCAAGAGCAAAAAGAAAATTATTTTGTAGTGCCTTAACACTTACTATGCTTTCTGCAAGCATTTCTCCAATATTTGCTGAAGAGATAAATATTGGACTGATAGGTTCAGATCGTTTTGATACTGCAAACAAGATCGCAAGAAGGTATTTTGAAAAGACAGAAAACGTTATCCTTGTTAATAGTGCAGCGGTTGCAGATGCTTTATCTGTTGCCCCATTGGCAAAAAAAAGTTAACGCACCTGTTTTGTTGACAGAATCTGACAAGTTGGATGATAAGACAATGAGCTTATTAAAGGAATACTCACCAAAGAAGTTGATTTTAATCGGTGGTACGTCTTCTATTTCTAAGACGTTAGAGGAAAGTTTGAAAAACATAGTCAAAGATACTGTCAGAATTCAAGGAAAGGATAGATTTGATACTTCAATGCAAATAGCGAAAAACCTAGGTGTTAAAGGTGATTTTGCATTTATGGTAAATGGATATGCGGGATTGCCTGATGCTGCAAGTGCTGGTGCATGTGCAGCTAAGATGGATATTCCGTTAGTTTTTGTTGACAAAAATATAGACAATTTCAAAAATACAATATCAGATCTTAAATTAAAAGGTGTTTATCTAATAGGTGGAACTAATGGTATACCAAAAGAATTTGATGGTGTCATTTCTTCAGAAAGACTTTCAGGAGAGGACAGACTTGGAACTAATGCAAAGTTGATAGAGAGATTCTACAAAAACAATGTTTCTACTGTATTTGTAGCCAAAGATGGAATGGGGAATCCATCTGAATTGATAGACTCAGTTACAATAGGTGGAGCGGCAGGAAAATTGGGAGCTCCTATTGTCTTAGCAAATAAGAAAAATGGACTAAATGCAGAACAAAAGTCATTATTTGCAAAGTTAAATCCAACTAACGTAGTTGGTGTAGGTGGAGGAAACGAATTAGCAGGGGACGATATCAGAAAAATACTTCCTAAAGCAAATGTAGAGATTCCAAAACTGGAAAAGCCTAACTCAGGTAAACCTGCAGTTACTCCGACAACAGGTGGCGGCGGAGGTGGTGGATCTGCAGCACCAGCACCAGTTGACTATACACAATTAGAACATTTAAAAACGGCTGAAGAGGTAAATAACGAGTTAGAAAAATTGATGAGAAGAGTGGCAAAAGTACCAGCTGTAAAGGAAATAGCAGATTTTGAATTTAATAAATCTACTAGAGCTGCAACTGTTACAATTAAATCTCTTGAAGGGCTTAAAAACCTGCAGGCAATAAGTGGTACTAACCTTATCACAGGACTTCAAGATATAAAGAAGCTACAAGCGTACAAAGTTGGAACACTTGACAAGAGAAACATTCAGGGTGAAGATCTTGCAACATTAAAGAAAAATATTATCAATGATATACTGGCTGAATTGAATTTGGGTGGTAGTTCAGAACCATTAAAAGAGATAGATGGTAAAATAATAAATGCAAAGGCAATAATGAAAGATTCTAAGGGTGAGTTTGAAAATGATTACTCATTAACTCTAAAGCTTTCAGATGAACTTAAAAATAGTATAGAAGAAAATGCTGTACATGAAGCAACTACAGATACTTTTAATGATAAGTTGGATAGAATTGTTTCAGATGTGGCTTCAAATCCTGATGTAGCTAAAATTGCTTCTATGAAATTTGATAAAGATAGCAGAGTTACGGATATTGTGATCAATTCACTAGATGGTGATATACGCAAATTAAGCAATACTGGATTTATCACAAAAATAAAGGGACTAGAAGAGTTGGTTTCTTATAAAATAGAAGGTCAAGAGGAAGTAAAAGCATCTGATTTGAGTGACCAACAATTGAAAGCAAGCATAATATCGGGTGTTTTAAAGGCTTTCGATATTAAGGAAAGCAATGATATATTAAAGGCTGACGGCAAAAATCTTAAGATAACAGCTAAAATTCGTGATGAAAAAGGAGAATTTGAAAAAGATTACACATTTAACTTTTCATTTTCAGATGAATTAAAAAAAAAGATAGCTGAAGATGCTAGGATAGAAGCTGAAAGAGTTGCAGATGAAAATAAAAGAATTGAATTGGAAAAAAACATCTCAAACAGCGGAAATACTAGTATTATAAATGCAGCAAAAGAGCAAGATGAAAGCCTAGAAAAAAATTTAAATCTCTTAAAACAACAACATGATTTAAAATCTAATGATTTTTTTCTTGCAAGAAGAGAAGATAAAAATATCATCAACTTTGGTATAAACCCAGAGAAAAAAGATTTGGAAATTGGTAAAATACTTGCTGCTACAGGTCTTAAGACGATGGGACTAAATATTATAGGTACAAAATATGTTGATAAAATAAAGATTAATGATGATGTAGAAAAGGTAAATTTGTTAGTTTTAGTTGATTTAATGTCAGGGGGTCAAAAAGCAAGTGAAGAACATCTTACCCTAGAAAAGATAATAGGGTTAAACACAAAAGTAAGATTCCACTCTACTACTCCAGATAAAAAAACTTTCTACAGAGAGTTTTTAATCAAAGTAACTGAAGATTACAACAAAATTTTAGAAAGTTATAAATAAGCAATCAACATTCTGCAAGTTAGCAATAATAAGCGACTAGAACAATTTTTGCGGTCAAAAAAAGAAAATATTATTTGCTAAACAAGAGATAAAATTTTAAAAATATTATTACTAAGAACCTACATTTTTGTAGGTTCTTGTTTTTAGTATAAAGATATAATTATTTTATACCAACAAAGAAGTGCTATATGTTATTATATACATATAATAATATTTATCAATACGTGATTAAAGATAGTAATTATAATAGACAGACTGAAAAAAAGCAATGAAAAACAAAAAGCAATGAAAAACAAAAAGCAATGAAAAACAAGAGAATAAAAAAGTATAATTAACTTTAGTTTGGAGGTATATTATGCAAAAAGGAGTTCTTCATAGAAACTATACAATTGCAAACGGAGATAGGGTATGTGATTATTGGGTAGTTGGAGATAAAAATAAAAACTCTAATTGATATAAAAACTTTGAAAGATGTTATAAAATGGATATAAACACCAAAGGTTGTATAAAGGTACATTATGTAATATGTAAATATAAAAGAAATAAAGATTAGCAGTGTTGTTATAAAAAACAATATAAATACAGTAAACATAAATACAGTAAACATAAATATAGTAAACATAAATATAGTAAACATAAATATAGTAAACATAAATATAGTAAATGCAAACAATAGAAATAGATAGAATAAATATGAATTTTACTAAAAGGGGAGTGAGGAAAACTATGGGTAATAAAAAAATAAAATACGGAATAATGGCTGTTTTGGCAATTTCGATTGCAGGCTTTTACTTTGTTGGAAAGAGTACACACCAGCTAAAGAGCAATACTCAGGCTGAGAATATGCAAGGTGAAACTGGTCAATCTAAGGAAGAAAATATAATCTATGATAATAATGTTATAGAAATGATAAACTCACAAATGAGTGGTATAGAATTAGATAAGGTAAGAAGCAAGAAAAACTTGATAATGGAAAAGTCGATTGAAGATATTCAAAAGTCTATAGCAAAGGGAGAGCTTACGTATACTGATTTAACAGCGTTCTATCTCGATAGAATAAAAACTTATGACAAGTCTAAAAATGGTATAAACGCAGTTATGGAAGTGAATCCAAATGCAATTTCTGATGCAAAAAGATTGGACAGAGAATACTTAGAGGCTAAGAAAAAAGGCGAAAAAAGTATTAGTGATATAAATAGAATGTTTGGAATACCAGTTTTGTTGAAGGATAATATAAATACAAAGGATATGTATACAAGTGGTGGAACAATTGCCTTTAAAGATTTTAAACCATCTGACAATGCGCCTATAGTAAATACTTTGATAAAAAATAAAGCTATAATATTGGGGAAATCAAACCTAGCAGAATTGGCAAATTATTTTGATACAAATATGCCAAATGGATATAGCTCAAAGTTGGGGCAGACGCACAATCCATTTGCACCACTAATGATGTCACCACTAGGATCTAGCTCTGGAAGTGGAGCGGCAGTTGCAAGCAATATGTCTTCAGTAGCGATTGGAACTGAGACGACTGGATCAATTATTGCACCTTCATATATTCAATCGCTAGTAGGTTTTAAGCCTACAAAGGGGGTTATTAGC
>JBDHVM010000075.1:0-6423 GCA_039809725.1 Peptostreptococcus sp. | reverse complement strand
ATAAAACATAATTTTCTGTACTCGATCATTTTTTTGTACTCCATCTTTTTTTGTACTCGATCATTTTTTTGTACTCAATCATTTTTTCTCTTCACATAAACCATTGCTTATTATAGCATAAATATTCATCTTTTTCAAGGATTTTAAAAAATTAGCCAACAGGTTATTGTTAAAATAAAATCAAAAAGATGTTGTTAATCAAAACAACACCTCTTTGAAGGAAAGTTAAAAAAAATCTATTATTTAACCTAGTTTTTTCTTTACATTCCCAATACTTATTTTTTCACCGTGGCTGTAGATAAATCTTATAAAGATTTCCCCAAAAATAAATGCTATAAGTCCGATACACATAAGAAGGCCAGCCAGGTAATCATTTTTCATAGAAATGAAATAAGTTAAAAAATTCCATACCACGAAAATAAATGCGAATAAAATGAATCCATAAAAATCAGTTTTTTTATAAGTCCTTTTCATATTTAGCACCTCCTATAATTATCTTTGTTTACCTTCATTATACACCCTTTTAGATAGTTGTCTATGAATTTTGTATGAAGTTATTGTATTCTCTATATGAATTTTATGTGTTTTTTTATACACACTTTATAATAATATGTTATTTTATTATTTATTAATAAAAACCTCTATATCACTTGATATAGAGGTAAAATAATCATATTTTATTTAGTTTTATTATCTTCCAAGATTGTAGAAAGATTCTAATCCATCATATCTTGAACCTAATCCAACCATTTCTTCAATTCTTAACAACTGATTGTATTTTGCAACTCTGTCAGTTCTTGAAGGTGCTCCTGTTTTAATCTGTCCTGCGTTTACAGCTACAGCTAAATCAGCTATTGTTGTATCTTCTGTTTCACCTGATCTGTGAGATATAACAGCAGTGTAACCTGCTCTTTTAGCCATCTCGATTGCATCTAGTGTTTCAGTTAAAGTTCCTATCTGATTTACTTTTATTAGAATTGAATTTGCAATTCCATTTTCAATTCCTCTTTCAAGTCTTTCAGTATTAGTAACGAATAGATCATCACCAACTAACTGTATTTTTTTGCCAAGTCTATCTGTAAGAGCTTTCCAACCTGCCCAGTCATCTTCATCAAGACCATCTTCTATAGTTATTATAGGGAATTCTTCAACCCACTTTTCATATAAATCTATCATTTCAGTTGAAGTAAGTGACTTTCCTTCACCCTTTAATTCATATTTTCCAGTTTCTTTATTATACATTTCAGATGAAGCAACATCCATTCCAAGCATAATATCTTCTCCTGGTCTTAAACCTGCAGCTTTAATAGCTTCAACTATCAATTCTAAGGCTTCTCTGTTAGAGTTAAGGTTTGGAGCAAATCCACCCTCATCACCTACACCACAAGCTAATCCTCTTTCAGAAAGTACTTTCTTTAGTGCGTGGAATACTTCAGCTCCCATTTTCAATGCTTCACCAAAGTATAGTGCTCCTACTGGAAGAATCATAAATTCCTGAACATCTACATTGTTATCCGCATGCTCTCCACCGTTTAGAATATTCATCATCGGTACTGGAAGCTGCTTTGCATTTACACCACCAATATATTGGAATAATGGAAGTCCAATTTCTTCAGCTGCTGCTCTTGCAACTGCTAGAGATACTCCAAGTATTGCATTTGCACCCAATTTACCCTTGTTTGGCGTTCCGTCTAATTCAATCAACATAGCATCTATTCCAGGTTGATCAAAAACATCTTCTCCTTCTATTTCTGATGCTATAATATCATTTACATTATCAACTGCCTTAAGAACACCCTTTCCAAGGTATCTTTCTTTATCGCCATCTCTTAACTCAACAGCTTCAAATGCACCTGTTGATGCTCCAGATGGAACAATTGCTCTTCCTATTGTTCCACTTTCAAGAACTACTTCTACTTCTATAGTAGGATTACCTCTTGAATCCAGTACCTCTCTTGCATATACTTCTTGAATAATTGACATTTTATTTCTCCTCTCGTATCAAAATATAATATTATTTACATTTAGTATTATAACACAAACCGTTCGACAATAAATTAAATCCAGATTAAATATTCATACCTGAACTCACTCTGAACAAATTAATTTGATGGGTAAATTTGAAAAGTATTCCAGTTAATTTTATTTTTTTGTATTTTATCTTGTCATAAAAATTCGGTTTTCTGTGTATATTTTTTTAGATGTTATACTACTGTTCTTACTTAATTACTTTTTAGTTGTTATGCTACTGTTTTTTAAAATACATTTGCACCTATTTTTGTATCAAAGTATGACCTGTCATTTCTTTAGGTTGCTCCATATGAAGCATATCAAGCAATGTAGGTGCTATATCTGACAACCTACCATCTTCAAGTAGTTTTTTCCCTATATAATCATCTCCAACTACAAAAAATGGTACAGGATTTGTCGAATGAGATGTAATCGGTCTTTTTGTAGCAAGGTCAATCATCAATTCTGCATTTCCATGATCTGCAGTGATGATTCCACTTCCACCTAATTCTATTACTTTGTCAAACAACTTGCCAACACATTCATCTACTACTTTAATTGCTTTTTCTGTAGCCTCTATGTTTCCTGAATGACCAACCATATCAGGATTTGCAAAGTTTACGGCTATAAAATCATACTTATCTTCATCTAGTGCTGCTAACAGTTTTTCAAGCAGTTCATACGCAGACATTTCAGGTTTTAAGTCATAAGTCGCAACTTTTGGCGATGGGATCAGTATCCTATCTTCACCATCATAAGGCTTTTCCTTTCCTCCATTAAAGAAGAATGTAACATGAGCGTATTTTTCAGTTTCTGCTGCTCTTAGCTGTTTTTTTCCATTTGTAGAAAGAACTTCACCAAGAGTGTGTTTTATATCTTCTGGTCCAAATGCCACGTCTACATTTTCCATAGTTGCATCATATGTAGTCATACATACATACTTAGTCGGAACTAATTTTCTTTCAAATCCATTGAAATCTTTATCTGTTATTGCTCTAGTTATTTCTCTTGCTCTATCAGGTCTAAAGTTGAAAAATACCACTGAGTCCATATTCTCCAAATATGCAATTGGTTTTGATCCTTCAGTTATTACTGTAGGAAGTATAAACTCATCATTTATACCAGCATTGTAAGAGTCTTGTATACATTTTTCAGCTGAATCAGAATATTCGCCTTTAGCATTTACTATTGCATCATAGGCTTTTTCTATTCTCTCCCATCTGTTATCTCTATCCATAGCATAGTATCTACCTGAAATAGTTGCAAACTTTCCTACTCCAACTTCATCAATATGCTTTTGAATCTCTTTTACGAAGTCAATTGCACTCTGTGGATCAGTATCTCTTCCGTCTGTAAATGCATGGATAAATACTTCCTTTACTCCATTTTTCTTAGCCATATCCAAAAGAGCCTTTAAATGCTCAATATGTGAATGAACTCCTCCATCTGACACAAGTCCTAAAATATGAAGCTTGTGATTTATCGCATTTTCCATTGCAGATTTCAAACTTTTATTCTCAAAGAAATCTCCATCTTGAATTGATTTTGTTATTCTCGTCAAGTCTTGATATACTACTCTTCCTGCACCTATATTTGTGTGTCCTACTTCAGAATTACCCATTTGACCAGTTGGAAGCCCAACATCTAATCCACTAGCATTTATTAATGTGTGTGGGTATTTTTCCATAAGTCTGTCTAGGTTTGGAGTGCCTGCCAAAGCTATAGCATTTCCTTCTTTATTTTTCGTATATCCAAAACCATCCATTATTGTTAATACTACAGGTTTTTTCATAATTCCCCTTTCTAGCTCTTGGAGTTTAATTAAAACTTCAATAATCCTAAGTAGTCTTGAGAGTTTAGTGAAGCACCACCTACAAGAGCACCATCAATATCAGATTGCCCCATTATCTCCTCTACATTCGATGGTTTAACACTTCCACCATACTGAATCCTAACTTTATTAGCTACTTCTCCATATATATTTTTGACTACATTTCTAATATATGCGATTACTTCATTTGCCTGTTGAGCAGTAGCAGTTTTTCCTGTTCCTATTGCCCATATTGGTTCGTATGCAATCACAACTTTTTCTAGATCCTTATCTTCTACTCCAAGAAGTCCTCTTTCTATTTGACCCTTTACTTTTTCCATAGTTTTTTCTGATTCTCTCTCTTCAAGAGTTTCACCACAGCATAATATAGGATCTATACCAACTTCTATTGCTTTTAATACCTTCTTGTTACAAGTTTCGTCAGACTCTGCATAGTATTCTCTTCTTTCTGAATGTCCTATGATTACATAATCTATATCAAGCTCCACCAAATTCTTTGGAGAAACTTCACCTGTAAACGCTCCAGCATCTTCAAAGTGCATATTTTGTGCACCTATTTTTATATCTGTACCCTTAGTAGCTTCTTTTAAATCCTTAAGTAGTGTAAAAGGAACACAAAGAACAGCTTCTGCCTTACTTTCTGTCTTTCCTTTTATTTCTTCAACAAATTCAAGCCCCTCTTTTATAGTCTTATTCATTTTCCAGTTTCCTGCTATTATTGGTTTTCTCATTTTTTCTCTCCTAAGATATTATTTGTTGTCAAGTGCTGCAATTCCAGGTAATTCTTTACCTTCTAAAAATTCAAGTGAAGCTCCACCACCTGTTGAAATATGACTCATCTTCTCTCCATATCCCATCTGATTTACAGCAGCTGCAGAATCTCCTCCACCTATTATTGTTGTAGCATCTGTATCTGCCATTGCTTTTGCAATAGACTTTGTTCCCTTTGCAAAGTTTTCAAATTCGAATACTCCCATAGGACCGTTCCATACTATTGTCTTTGACTCTTCTACTGCCTTAGTGAATAGTTCAATAGTCTTCTGTCCTATATCAAGTCCCATACAATCTGATGGAATATCTCTTCCTTCAGTAGCATGAGGTGTTGCGTCTTCTGCAAATCTATCTGCATATATAAAATCAACTGGCAATAATAGGTTTACACCTTTTGCCTTAGCTTTTTCCATCATCTCTTTTGCGTAGTCCATCTTATCTTCTTCAAGAAGTGAAGTTCCAATTTCATGACCTAGGGCTTTGATAAATGTATACGCCATACCTCCACCTATTATCAATGTATCAACTTTTTCAAGAAGGTTGTTTATTACTCCAAGCTTGTCACTTACTTTTGCTCCACCAAGAATCGCCAAGAAAGGTCTCTTTGGATTTTCTACTGCACTTCCAAGGAAGTCTAATTCCTTCTGAATCAAGTAGCCACAAACTCTTTCTTCCAAGAACTCACCTACTCCTACAGTAGAGCAATGTGCCCTATGTGCAGTACCGAATGCATCGTTTACGAAAACGTCAGCTATTGACGCAAGTTCTTTTGAGAAATTTTCTTCATTTTTTGTCTCTTCTTTTCTATATCTAGTGTTTTGTAGTAAAACCACATCTGAATCATTCATTTCTGAAACTGCCTTTTTAGCTTCATCTCCAACAACATTGTCATCAGCCGCAAAAACAATTTTTTTATCTAACATTTCAGACAATCTATCAGCAACTGGCTTTAACGAAAGTTCTGGCTTAGCTTCTCCCTTTGGTTTTCCAAGATGAGAGCAAAGTATTACTTTTGCGCCATTATCAACTAAATACTTAATTGTTGGAAGAGCACCTACAAGTCTGTTTTCATCAGTTATTTTTCCATCCTTCAAAGGAACATTAAAGTCGCATCTAACCAAGCATCTTCTTCCCTTTACTTGAATATCTTCTATAGTCTTCTTGTTAAGCATTGTCATAAAAAATCTCCTTTAAAAATAAATTACTTTTCTGATATTAATTTACTAAACGGGGGACACAATTCGTATTTTAATACTCATTTTGTACCACCTATATAAATAATTATATCATATATATTCTTCAATAAACCTTTTTTACTGCAAAGATTTTGGTTGCATACCTAAAAAGTCCGAGGCAATCTCTAACAGCAACCTCGGACTTTTTTTACCGGAGAACGAGGCTAAACCATGTATTATCCTTCTAACCGGCCTTATTATTTATTTAAACTTCCTACTAGTCCTAAAGTTCTTACTAACTGAGCTGTATATGACATTTCGTTATCATACCATGCAACAGTTTTTACTAACTGATTTCCATTAACGTCCATAACTTTAGTCAAAGTGGCATCAAATAGAGAACCGTAGCTAATTCCAATGATATCGCTTGATACTAACTCTTCTTCTGTATATCCAAATGATTCATTTGCAGCAGCTTTCATTGCAGCATTGATTTCTTCTACTGTAGTGTTCTTTTCTAACACACAAACTAATTCTGTTATTGATCCTGTTGGAACTGGCACTCTCTGTGCTGCACCATCAAGCTTTCCTGCTAATTCAGGTATAACTAGACCAATTGCCTTTGCTGCACCAGTA
>JBDHVM010000074.1:0-6658 GCA_039809725.1 Peptostreptococcus sp. | reverse complement strand
CAAGTTATAAAAGGATGGGCTGACGGAGATAATCAGAAAGGTGTGAGACCAGAATCTGTAACGATAAAGCTCTTGGCGAACGGAACCGATACAGGAAAGAACCTACTGCTGACAGAACAGTCCAAGTGGATGGGAATCTTCGAAGAACTGGATGAGTTTAAAGACGGTAAGAGGATTAACTATACGATTGAAGAAGTCGAGGTTAAAGGCTACAAGACTGCTATAACAGGCGATGAGAATAAGGTCTTTGTAGTGACAAACATCTTTATACCGAAAGAAGTTGAAAAACCCGAGAAACCTACAAAACCCCTTCCAAATACCGGAGAAGAGAATAATGCAGTACTTTTCACCGTAGGATTCATTCTGTTTGCGGCTGGAATATACATAGTTTTTTCATCAAGAAGAAAAAAAAGAATATAATTAAGATTTAAAGGATAAGTCTATCCCGGAGTCAAATGTCTCCGGGATTTTTTGTTTGCGGGGTATGTTACAACGCAGGGAGTTTGAAAGAAAACTCCGTCACCTATCTAACGAGGAAGACAAGCTGTAAGCAAGGGCGTTTTCAGTGATGAAAGCGTCTGAAGAAAGCCGATGGCGGTGTTGGGTTTGGAGCGTAAGTAAACCTATTGGCAGATGTTGAGGATAATCCTGCAAATTGTGGAGACGTCCAAAAGTTAGTGAATCAACATATGTTATGAAGGTCATATTCAACACATGCAATGTAACTTAACCCTGGAAGTGCTGTAGTTGAAGCTGTATAACCATTGGCAAATCGAAAGACAGTCAATGGGAAAGCTGCAGTATGCAGACGAGGTCGTAGTAGTGACTAAACCTAAGCCTATGAAGTGCAGTAATGTTATGGAGGATAAAACTTAGGTGACCTTATATTCATTATAAGGAGGCTGTAATTCCAAAAGAATTACAAGTCATGCAAAGGACCGAAGTCGCTATAAGATATATGAAGGATGTAATTAATACGTCTGAAGAAACTTGAAAAGAAGTAAATACTTCTACTACCCAGGGGCATAAAGAACCTTGCTCTAGGGCTTGATGTGTTTGGATTCTAAGTAAGGATGGAATAGAAGGTATATTGTCTTAAGGCTAGAGAAACCAATAAACCATCTTGAAGACACGAATAGGAAGTATTAATTATATGTGGAGTATAACACAGGAATGGAGGTGAAACATGTATAAGTGGTACAGCCTTTACGATAAAATCTACCGTAAAGAAAATATAGAAAGGGCATTTGAACAAGTAAAAAGAAACCAAGGATCCCCCGGAGTAGATGGGGAAACGGTTCTCTTTTTCGAACTCAGATTACGTGAAAATATAGAGCTTATACATGAGGAACTGAAAACCAAAACCTACAAGCCAAGTGCTGTAAGAAGAGTGGAAATAGAAAAACCCGATGGAGGTGTGAGGCTACTAGGAGTACCTACTGTAAAAGATAGAGTAGTTCAACAAGCGGTAGTTAACATACTAGATAGAATATTCGATAAAGACTTCCATCCTTCAAGCTATGGATACAGGAAAGGAAAGTCACAACATAATGCAACAAAGAAAGCAACAATGTTTATGAGAAAGTATGGACTGGAATATGTGGTCGATATGGACTTATCAAAGTGTTTTGACACCCTTGACCATGAAATAATAATCGATGAAGTAGCAAAGAAAATAAGTGACTCTAGTGTTTTAGGGCTTATAAGGAAGTTTTTAAAGTCAGGAGTCATAAAAGATGGAGCCTTTGAAGATACAGAAATAGGTTCACCCCAAGGAGGAGTAATATCACCACTACTAAGTAATATTTACCTTAATATATTTGACCAAGAAATGAAATCAAGGAATATAAGAATAGTAAGGTATGCTGATGACATTCTGGTATTTGCAGACAGTAAAGAAAATGCGCATAGATATAAACAAATAGCAGAAAGTATATTGGAAGATAAATTAAAGCTTACAGTAAATAGGCAGAAAACAAAACTAACTCGAATAGGAAAAGGCGTAGATTTCTTAGGGGTTTTAATATATAGAAACTACATAGGCGTACAACCAAAAAGACTTAAGAGATTTAAGGATAAAATAAGGTTAATCACAAAGAGAAATCAACCAACACCATTACCAAAAGTAATAAATAAACTCAATCCACTATTAAGGGGATGGATAAATTATTATAAGGTAGGCGATATCAAGGGACTAACTAGAAAACTTATGGAATGGATAAGAAGAAGGTTAAGAATGATAAAGCTGAAGCAATGGAAGAGATTTGGTGCAGTTAGAAAAGAGATGAGGAGAAGGAAAATAACTTCAAACCATGTCATGAATCCAGTATTATGGAAGAATTCTAAATGCCAATTAACACATTTGTTATTACCAAATAAATTGTTTGAGGAAATGAAACTATTTGACTTAGAAAGTATAGGAGTTGGATTGCTGTCGAGGAAGAGATAATAGCGGCATGAGCCGTATACGGGAAACGTACGTACGGTTCTGTGAGAGCAAAGAAGGGGGATTAATTACCCCTCTTCTAGCTACTCGATTAGTCTTTTTTATAGAAAGGAGTTTCATAACCATCTGCATTTAAGTAAAGGGAAGGGATCCAACCTGGACTTTTACCCATAATACTACATACCATTTCTAAAGGAACATCTGCCGGAGCTTCAATTATAACTTCATCATGGATATGGCCGACAATTCTATAATTCCTTAAATTAGATATAGAAAAAGAGAGTATATCCCTGCTTATAGCTTGAACGATATTTTCTACAAATTTTGGACCATAACTTTCTATCTTTTCCCATTTCTTTGTACTGCCTAAGCCATGGTAGCTGACAGATTCTCCACCATACATATTCTCACATATCCTTGGTTTTATATAAGATAGTGTCCTGCCTGAAGATAATTTTATGAATAAAATACCTGACTTATAATAGAACTTAATTCCATGAGTTTCATTTTTACTTCTTGTTTTAATAGTATTTTTAACGGCTTCATCAACAGCCCACCAGAGGTCTACTATATTAGAATTTGAGGCCCTCCAGGCATCCACTAAGGGTTTAAGTTCATCTTCTTTAATACCCATTTCTATTGCACCCATAGCCTTTAATGCTCCTACACTGCCGCCGTATCCAAGGGCAAGTTCCGCTATCTTACCTTTTTGACGAAGATGACCGTTTATTCCATGTTTTTCAACTGGTACATTGAACATTCTACTGGCACTGGCACAATATATATCGCCACCATTTTTAAATACATCTTCACGCCATGATTCACCTGCAAGGTGGGCTATTACTCTAGCTTCAATGGCAGAGAAGTCACTTACTATAAATTTAAAACCTTCCTTTGGTATAAATGCAGTTCTTATAAGCTGGGATAAGGTATCAGGAATATCATCATAGAGCATCTCCATTGTATTAAAATCTCCTTTTTTAATTAAAGCTCTAGCTTCAGCTAAGTCCTTCATATGGTTTTGTGGTAGGTTCTGTAACTGTATAATTCTTCCAGCCCACCTACCAGTTCTATTGGCACCATAGAATTGAAACATACCTCTAGCTCTACCATCAAGGCATACTGCATTTCCCATGGCTGTATACTTTGAGACACTGGATTTAGCAAGTTTTTGACGGAGCTTTAATACATTAACCAATTTATCTGAAGCAGTTTCCATTAAGCTATTTACTACTTTTTTATCAAGGCTATCTGTTTTAAGTCCTTGTTCTTCCAGCCACGCTTTCATTTGAAGAGGAGAGTTGGGATTTTCTAATCCAGTAATACTTTTAAGTTCATTTTCTATTTTTTCTTTAGATTTAGTATCAAAGGAAATAGCATTATTTACTAAATCCAAATCTAGCAAAATCCCTCTATCATTTATTTCCTGGTCCATGTGATATTCTACCCATAGGAATTCAGGTGCAGGGAACATGGATATCTTCTTTTGAATAGCCATTTCAACTTCAACATCCCGTTTATTATATTCTTTAAATAAGGACCATTTTTCTGGTGCATCTGTTGGTAGGTTTCTTGTTCTTTGACCATTGGTTTTAGTAGGTTTACATGGACCACAGAAATATCTTATTAAATCCCTTCCTTCTTTTAATTTCTGATCCTTTAATTTTAATACTGCACCAACAGTTTCTAGGGACAAGGGAAGGCCTAGGTAGGCTGACCATACCATAGTGCATTTCCATGATTTAGGATTTAAATAATTAAGTGTGTCACCATAGGATTTGAATTTAAGAGGGTAGTTTTTCTTAATCCATGATGATAAACATATTCTTTCAAAATTAGCATTATATGCCCATTTAGTAATATTATCATCTACTATGGCATCTATTATTTCTTCTGGTAGGGTTTCACCTGATGCAATATCAAAAACTTCAACAGGACCATTATTTATTGATGCTGCCAAAAGTAGCACTTCAAAGGAGTCTGATTCACTATATTTATATACTCCACATTTCTTTAGATCTATATCTGAAAATGATTCAATATCGATTGATAAAGATTTTATTTTCTCCATTTTTACCTCCAAAGCTGGTGGCAGATAATCTCTACCACCATATAAGTTATTTCTTTATTCTTTCATCTAATGCTTTATTTAATTCTTCTAAGCTTTTCATGTTTTCTTCATGTATCTTTTTAAATCTTTTATGGCTCTTATATAAGCTAACTAACAAATATATATCGTAAATTATTATTAAGGCTAGTATTATATAAAATATTGTTCTCATTATTTATCATCTCCTTCTTTTGATTTAAACCATTTGCAGTTAGGGAATAAGTAGTTAAGTCCTAATTTGGCTTTTGTTAAGAACCATTTTATTAGTGACGCTAACATGTATAACCAAAACCCTATTACCATTCCATTAATTGTTCCTACAGTTATATCTTTTATAATTTCATTTATATCCATAATTTTGCTTTTTTTTTACTTTTAAATTAGGGTGGGAGTTAACCCACCCCATGGTTTACTTACTTTAAAAAATCATCATCTTCGTCTATTTCAAAGTCGTCTTCAGCTCTTGATTTTCCTCCTAATGGATCACCATCTTTAATCTTTTGTAAGTTATTAAGTCCTACAGCAATTCCTTTATTACCGTTACTGTTGAAGGCATAGAAGCTAATAGACGCTCTACCATAAACCCCAGAGTAGACTTCACTTCTTTCAAGTATTGGTTGTCTATCTGCATCAACAATGTTGATTCAAGGGATTTAATTATCTTTTTACATGTCTTAATTATTTCATCCTGATACTTAACTATTTCCTCTATCTTTTCTAAAACATCTTTTGTCGTATCTTTCATTTAACGAATCCTCCAATTAAAATTTTTGTTTTTACCTGTCTGCCAGTAAGGAAGTAACTTTAATCCTTACTGGCTTTAAACAATGATTTTCATATCTTTTACCTCTCTTTCGAAGGTTCTTTTTTACCCTTCTAACTACCTAAGGGAGTTTCCAGATGATTTTTCCGAAATTTTTTAAAATAATTTTTATTTTTTTATCCCTTCACCTACCTAAGAGGTTTAGAAATGCCTTTTTCCGACTTTAAGAAAAAATATTTTTAAAAACTTTTTAAATTAGCCGGAAAACATGAAATCTAAATCCCTTAGGAAGGTAAGAAGATAAATTCTTCATTTTTATAAGGAGGTGAAAAATATGTTCTATGTAAAAGAAAAGATAAGTGATTCAGCTGAACTAAAAGTAGAAGTAACAGATGAGAATGTTTTTGGAAGATGCCCTTTATGTGGCAAAGAAATAGAAATTGATTTAGTAGACCTATTTAAGGATAGAGACGCGGATCTTTATAGCACGCAAGTTTTATGCCCAGCTTGTTCAAAAAATATAGTTAAGAAGGAGTATTAAAAAATGAAAATAACAATTTTTACTTCTAATAAGAAAGGGGATAAAGGTAACTGCCTTTATCCAAATAAATTAGAAGTTAGTAATAAGGAAGAAATGAAAGAGGCAGTAAAGTTTGACCATGTATGTGCCTTATATAAAGGAAACTATAGAAGCAATGATAACTTCATAGAATCTAATGACGTGATCATGGATTGTGATAATGACTATTCAGAGGATCCAAAAGATTGGGTAACACCTGAATCCTTTGCGGCTATGGAACCAAATATTGATTTTATAGCAACACCTTCAAGGAACAATATGATTTCTAAAGATGGAAAAGCACCTAGACCTAAATGGCATGCTCATTTTCCTGTGGACACAATAAATGATAAAGAAGAATATGTTGCCCTAAAGAAAGCTATTAATAGTAAGTATCCATTCTTTGATGATAATGCCCTAGATGCTGCTAGATTCTTTTTTGGAACAGACTGTAAGGAAGTTTTCTGGCAAGAAGGATGGATGACCATTGCTGATGTAGTGGATGTTGAAGTTAAAAATGATGATGAAGATTTCGATAACTCACTCCAAAGTGGTCCAATTTTAGAAGGAAGTCGAAACAATACAATGAGTCATTTTGCAGGAAGAATATTAAAAAGATTTGGGGTTACGGTTAAGGCTAAGGAGGCATTTTTAGAACGTGCTGAAAAGTGTGATCCACCATTAGAAGAAAGTGAACTTAATGCAATTTGGATTAGTGCCGTTAAGTTCTTTAATAAAAAGATTTCATCATCTGATGGATATGTACCACCTGAAGTTTAT